>SKND01000284.1 GCA_007120695.1 Bacteroidales bacterium
AAGCTTGTAACTGATTTCATGAAGATCCACCTGCTGGTTATCGACGGATTATATGCCATAAATGCCGAGGAGGTCGACCTCAGGGTTTTCATAGAGCTTACCTATCATGAAACCAAGATGTCTCAGCTAATGAGGGGCAAGGAACCATCTGACAATTTTCGTCTCCAGGTTCTGGAGCGTGAACATATCAATGTCCAGTCGCTGAAAAATACGGCCGACCTGCTTGTAAACCGGAGCTATGATGTGGTGGAGCCGGAAAAGCAATAGAACAGGTTATAATAACAAGACTGACAGCATCCGGTAGTGGCTGTAATGATATGACTTACAGCATTTGGTGGAGGTTATTCCCTGAAAATGGCAATCTCTTTTTCACCGGTTGATTTTACATAACCCCTGTACATTCCGGAGGTATTGAACGGCATAGATACATTTCCGTGCCTGTCAACTGCTATCACGCCTCCCGTTGCTCCGGCCCCGACCAGTTTCTCGTTTATCACCAGTCCGGAGGCCTCTTCTAAAGTGAGGTTGCTGTATTCCATCAGGGCAGCAATGTCATAGGCAACCACCCAGCGGATAAAAAACTCGCCATGGCCCGTTGCCGATACCGCGCAGGTTTTGTTACTGGCATAGGTACCTGCCCCGATGATGGGAGAGTCGCCTATTCGTCCGTATTTTTTGTTTGACATTCCTCCGGTTGATGTTCCCGCTGCCAGATTTCCGTCCATATCAAGTGCCACGGCGCCTACAGTACCCTGCTTATCCTGCTCTATCTGCCTGGTTACTGCATCAAGTCTTCGCTGCGTATGGAAATAGCTATTATCAACAATCTCAAGTCCCTGCTCCCGGGCAAATTCTGAGGCACCGTTCCCTGCCAGCATCACATGAGGAGAATTTTTCATTACGGCAATTGCCCCGAGGATGGGGTTCCTGATATCTGTAACCCCCGCAATTGCCCCTGCATTAAGTGTTTTTCCATCCATTACCGAGGCATCCAGCTCAACTCTTTTCTGATTGGTAAATACTGCTCCCTTACCCGCATTGAACAGCGGGGAATCCTCCATGACAATTATTGCTGCCTGCACTGCATCCAGGCTGCTGCCTCCTTTGCTGAGTATCTCTTCCCCGGCCTCAAGAGCCTCAGCAAGCTTATCCAGGTATTCTCTCTCGGTATTTTCATCCATATTTTCCCTGCTGAGGGTACCCGCACCACCATGGATAGCGATAACATAACCGGGATCACCGGAAGGATCGGCGGACTGGTTTTCACGGTTTCCGCTGCAGCTTGTTAAATGTGTTATAAAAAAAAAGAATGACAGGATAACAAGCATTGGTCTGTTGGTCTTCATGGCATTTAAATTAAGGGTTTTATAATTTTATTAATCACTGATCCAGGTACTCGTTGAGCATCATGAGAAGCTCCTTCTGTCTTATCGGTTTGGGAAGGTAACCGTTGCAGCCTGCATCAAGAATCTTCTCCCTCTCCTCTGCCATTGCATAAGCCGTTTGTGCTATTATAGGTATCTCAGGTCTGAATTTTCTTATTGTACGGGTAGCTTCATACCCATCCATTTCCGGCATCTGGATATCCATAAGCACCAGGTCGATTTCCGGGTTGGTTCTGCACTGCTCAATGGCCGGTATGCCATCCTTTGCAATTATAACAGTGGCACCCGTTGGTTCAATCAATTTCTCGAGCAGCCTGGAGTTCAGGTCATTGTCTTCCACTACAAGTATTACCTTATCTTTCCAGTTAAAACTATTCATCTCGGCAGGTATTTTTGTTGGTGGTTCCTGTGACTTTTCAATTATTATAAGAGGCAGGGTGAATCTGAACACAGATCCTTCTCCCGGTTTTGATTCAAGGCTGATTTTTCCTCCCAGCAGTTTTACCAGGTTCTTTGTTATAGCCAGTCCAAGTCCCGTACCCCCAAATTTTTTGTTATAATTGATTTCAATCTGCCTGAACCGGTCAAATATAATCCTGTGTTTTTCTTCGGGAATACCAATGCCGGTATCACTAACATAGAACTCAATTATCTTCTCATTCAAACTATAACCGAATTCAACTTTCCCTTCTTTGGTGAATTTTAGTGCATTACTCAGGAGGTTTGTGAATATCTGCCTGATCCTGTTCTGGTCTGACAGGATTACAAGCTCATTATCCGGGTCAGGAATTTTGAGAACCAGCTCAATGCTGGTTTCATCATTGCTAAGATGCTCTTTTTCGAAATATGCATAAAGCTCTCTCATGAGCTGATGGAGATTGAGGGCAGAATGCTTAACCTGCACCTCACCGGCTTCAATCCTGGCAAAGTCAATTATGTCGTCAATAAGATTCAAAAGGGTATTCCCCGTGTTTTTGATGATCTCTATATATTCAGTATTATCAGAGTCGGTTGAGTGTTGCGTGCTCAAGAGTTTTGAGAAGCCGATGATCGCATTCATGGGTGTCCTGATCTCATGCGACATATTGGCCAGGAAAGCAGACTTGAGTTTATCCGATTCAATTGCTTTCTCCTTTGCCTCCTCCAGTCTCCTTTCATAAAGCAGCCTTTCGGTAATATCTTTCACTATTATAATAAGATTGGATGGTCTGGTATCCTGAATTTTAAGAAGACTGGCTGACACCTCTGCGATAAACCATGTACCATCGCTCTTTACGAGGGTGAAAGTTTTATTCTTTACATTTTCTTTTTTAATTACCGATTTGATAAACCCCCGGGCTCTTTTATGATCCTTTCTGGCCACCAGTTTGAATACCGGAAAATTTTTCAACCTGTTATCTTCGGGAAACTTAAACAGAACCAGGGCTGCCCTGTTTCTGTCAATAATGGTACCATCAAGGGTGGTAAGTGCTATTGCATCGGGGGAACTTTCGAAAATATTCCTGAATTTTTCCTGACTTTCTTTAAGGGCCTCTTTTGTGTTTTTCTGCTCTGTAATATTCCTGTATATCTTGAGTATTCCAATCTGGTTGTCCCTGAGGTTCAAAGGGGTTCCAACAATGGATACACTTACCGGGGTTCCGTCTTTTTTATGCCTTATTGTCTCACTGAGTATTTTCCGTTCCGTACGCAAGGATTTGTCGAAGATATGCGATTCCTCAAGCATGCCGGGTGATGTAAGCAGGGAGTATGTGGTCTTGCCGATAACCTCTTCGGCAGAATACCCGAAAAGGTTTGTGAATTCATCATTAACTCTTTGAATGCGTGATTCCCTGTCGGTAATGACCATAGCTTCGGGCGTTGCCATGAAAAGGTTCTCAAAATAGAGCTTTTCAAGTTTGACCCGATTTTCATCCTCTTTCCTTTTGATAATATCCCGGATAATAAGCAGGAGGGAGGGTTTTTCGGAAAAATAGACTAACCTTCCGTGAAGCTCGACAGGGATCACTTTCCCGCCAGCAGAGTATATAACCCCTTCATAAAAACTAAGCTTTCCGTTGAACCATAGCTGGTTTCTTTCCAGAAGGGCTGGTATTTCGTTGACCGGCACGAGTTCACTAATATTCATCCCGATCAGCTTGTCGCGATCAATACCCTGAAGTTCGCAGCCTGCCTGGTTTACATTAATGATATTCCCCCCTGAATCCTGTACAAATATCGCATCGGGTGAATTCTCAAACAAGATCCTGAATCCTTCACTATTTTGAGCAGCATAATTTACATTTGGTACAGACATCTCGCAAAACCGTTATTGGTGCCGGATTATTTACAAAATTCCGGTTTGAACCAGACGGCTAAATTATAAAAGTATTCGCGATTATCAACCAGGCTGGCAATTTATTTTTATTGCTGCACTTTTATCTTGATGTCAGATCTACGTTGCCGTAACGTGTAGATATGTCAACAACAGCTTCTGTTTCGGGATTATTACCGACTACTCCCGAAAGGGTCGACTGGGAGCCGCGGCTTATACGGTTGACCCGTCCTCCCTGCGGGATGCTGACCGAACCGTAGCTGGCCGTAGATTCTATCCTGTATGATGCCCCGGGATCCATCCCGATACGCATGTTCCCGTAGTTGCCTACAAATCTGATCTTTGAAAAGCCTGCCGGCATATTGTCAACCCTTACATTTCCGTAACGGGACTCAATATCAATTGTATTGCCTATTCTGCCAATGGTAAAATTGGTGTATGCGCTCTCGGCAACAAAGTTGGTAATATTACCGAGGCTGAATTCACCATACCTTGACTCTGTAACAATGGAACTTGCCCTGTCAACCCTGATTTTGGAATAACTGGATGCTATAACCAGGGCGCGGCACTGATCAACAACCAGGTCCGAATATCTCATATTTATCTGAAGCCAGTCGGCGTGTGTAATTGTTGCCTTGGGTGAATATGCCAGGTTGATCTCGCTCAGAGGCCTGGTATTATCCCTTATAATCCTGTTTGCCTGCAGATTGCCGTATCTCAGGTCTATGTATGTGTGACCTGTCGCCTCATTGATAAATATATTGCCGTACCTGTGCGTAACACGAAGGTCCGTATCCTTCGGGGCGTATACTGTATAATCAATATTAATGCTAACTCCATCATCGCCCGATGAGAACCATCGTGAACCTGTCCGGCTGATCCGCTGGTCAATCTCGGTTACCGCCTTAACGGCATTCTCCCGCTGACTGAAGTTTATGTTGATATAGGATAATTGCCTTTCGGCATTTTCTTTGCTTGTATGTGATACCTTTACAATAACCTCAATAGAGATCTCGTCTCTTTCCCAGTTCCTGATATCAACATTTCCATAGCGGTTTTCCAGTTCAAGGGAGGCTTTACCTGTTAACGGGAATACCCTCTCGAACTTTTTATCCGCTTCCTGTCCCGTTACTGCAGTTGCTGCCGTGGCAATGGCGAGCAGCAACAGGATTGTCAGTTTTTTAAATTGTAATGTTTGCATCTTCTTCTGATTTAATTGTTTGGGCCGGCTGGGCCTGGTAAAGCTGCTCCAGTATACGGCTCATGATTTCCAGCTTAAGCTGGTAATGTCTTATCATGGCATTAATTACCATCTCGTTTCCCCGCTCCTGATTAAGTTCTTTTTCGAGTGATTTGTAAATAGTGTCCATCTCGGCAAGTTCCCTTAGCAGGACCTCCTGTTCTGTTGAATTATTCTGAAAATTGAATGATCTGATCTCCTTGTACTTGTTATTGATCATTGCCGTGTAATATATCTCGGCATCCCGGTATTCGGGAGCTATATCAGCCAGGGTTATCAATTCGCCCTCATCTGTTCCTCCCGTGATCCTTTCATATACCCAGAGAGATGACAGGATGAACAGAACAGCTACTGCAGCTGCCTGAAGCATATATTTCCACGAAAAGCCGGCAGTTTTGTTCCCCGAAAGGGCTTGTCTTTGGGCAAATCTCTCAAAATGGCCATCTGACGGCTCATCCAGATCGAATTTCCCCCGGTTTTCAACAATATATTTTTCCAGCTCCTTCATAACAGTAATCCTTTACTTTCTGTTCATCTTGTTTCATATCAATCCCCTCTCACTTATGAGGCTTGTCAGTTTAGTCCTTGCCCTGGCATACTGCGACCGGGAGGTGGATGAGGAGATACCCAGTATCTCTCCTATCTCTTCGTGGTCATAGCCTTCAAGAAGGTAGAGACTCAAAATTATCCTGTACCCTTCCGGCAGCAGCTTGATGCACCGGTGTATCTCTTCAACCTGAATACTGACCATTTCCGGATCTGACTCTTCATCAACCGCAGTGGCAACCTCGTATGCTTCATCAAGACTCAGTATATCTGCCTTCCTTTTCTTCAATGCATCGAGCGATCTGTTGATAACTATTCTTTTGAGCCAGGCTCCGAAACTCACTTGCCCCTCATAACTCTCAATATGGTCAAAGGCGGAAAGAAAGCTCTCCTGCATAATGTCTTCAGCCTGCTGGGTGTCATTCACTATTCTCAGGCTTATATTGTACATATTCCTGTAGTACAATTTATATATCTGGAATTGTGCTTTCCTGTCCCCTTTCCTGCAATTGTCTATCAGATCCTGGTGGATGTTCTGATAGACAGGTTTGCTGTTTTTCATAGAACTATCATAAAGACGATTTTGATATCAGGGTGCTGCATGGGGTACTAAAAATAATTTTCCGGACCCGGGTCCGGAAAATAGTTTGTAATCAGTTTTATTTCCACATTACAGGAAGGGGGTTGTTCAGAAAACCGGTTACCACCTCTCCCGTTGAGTAGTCAAGCTCCGACCCCATCATGCTGTGGGGAATGAAGTAAACAAGCAGTAATACCACTGAGGCAGCCAGCGCATATCCGGGCCTGGGTTTTTCAGGATTTCTATTGGTATACATGGCCAGTGCCCATACAAGGAATGCCACAAGGGTTTTATTGTCGGTCAGGTCACCACCCAAAGGCCAGCCTGTCCACAGATCACCAAAAGCATAATTCTGTATTACCGGTCCCATAACAAGTCCCCCGACCAGCAAGGTCCAGAATGTAAGTTTTATATATCTCCTGTATGCCGGATCTTTGAAAATCACCATTATTCCCGTAAGATTAGAAAACAGCATGGCGACAAACATCAGGAGTATGTGCGGTATCATAAAAACGGCAGGTACATCACCCCTGAACCTTATAATGACAGGGCTGTCACCGGCAACATTAATAATCCTTCCTGCATCATCAAGTTCAAGATAATACTCCAGCTTTCCTGCAGGTGGCTGCAAGGGAAGCCGGGCAGTAAGATCACTACCCTCTCTTGAGAACCTCTGCCTGGTCCACTCGTCGTTAGTCGGATAGCGCCTCCACACCGCGGCGCCTTCCAGGTCAGCAGGGGCATCACCTAGTGTTATATTTAATTCTCTTGTTATAACATGGCTTCTTTTGAGACTGAAGCTGTATTGTTCATTACCCGCTTCTATGGTAAATCTTTCGGGCTTAGTCGGGCCTGTTGATCGTTGCCATATGGCAGATGTTACCGTAACAATAATTGCGAGAGTCCACAGCAGAGCTGATCTTGTTTTTGGTGTCATTTGTAATGAGTGTGATTTTCAAAATAAATAACAGGCAGATAATTGGTGTTATATAAATGATTTGTAACGGTTTTTATAGCTGGATTATCAATATTTCACTCTTATTGTCCCTTATAATTTCTACATTGATGATGTCTCCGGTATTAAGCTGTTCCAGCCGGTACATATATTCGTATATGTCTTTCACGGGATTGCCATTGATGGCCACTATCCTGTCTCCCTGTTGCATCCCGGCCCTGTCGGCGGGCCTTCCGGGTGTTATAAAATCAGCCCTTAGTCCGTCGCCGCCTGCCGATGCAAAGTCGGGCATTATCCCAAGGCTGACACGCCTGTTTCCGTGTCGGGGTGCAGGAGATGTTCGGGGACCAGCTTCGCGGAAGGTGAGGTGGTTATCCATGTTTCCCAGCTCAACGGCCAGATCGCCTGTAAAATTTGATATACGCTGCAATCCGTCATAATTGATCTTATCTGCTGTATCATCCGGTGTATGGTAATCGGGATGTGCGCCGGTGGTAAGAAAAAAGACAGGAATATCCCGGGCATAAAAAGATGCATGATCGGAGGGGCCGTAGCCCTCCATAGAAAG
>SKND01000384.1 GCA_007120695.1 Bacteroidales bacterium
AAAAAAATAACAATCACCCTAATATTGTTAGCTATTCTTTCAGCAGGTGTTGACGCCCAGATCCGTTACGGATTGCGTGGCGGCATAAACACCGCGTATTTCGATGCAACTGAGTTGATTGATGAAGAAGCCGGTTACCGGTTTACAACACTTAATGATGCCAGTGTCGGTTTTCACGGAGGCGTTATGCTGCAGCTTAATTTTTTCGGCGCATTTATTCAGCCGGAACTATTGCTTTCAAGTCTAAGCAGTGATGTCAGAGTAAGTGAAATTGGACAGAGTACAATCAGTATTATCAGGGAGCAGAGTTATACAAAACTTGATTTCCCCGTTATGGTTGGAAAACGATTTGGTCCCGCAAGAGTGGGTATCGGACCGGTAGGTACGATCATGCTCAGCACAAAATCTGAACTAAATGAGTACGGCCTGGCCGAAAAGTTCAACTCGGCAACCTTCGGTTATCAGATAGGTGTAGGACTTGATATACTAAAGCGCCTTGCCCTGGATATTAAATACGAGGGTAACCTCAGCAAACTAGGTGACGGTATCACAATCGGGGGGCAACAACGGGAATTTGATTCCAGAAGCCGGCAGTTTATTGTCAGCCTGGGAGTATTCTTCTGATCCTGATGCCGGGGTTAATTACAACCTGCCTGCAGATAAAACCTGCGGGCAGGTTCCATGTTGAACGGTCATGTCCTGGCGGGGCTTTTCCCGAAAGAGATATGTGTTTGAAAAAATACCAATCCGCAAGTGGATTGGTATTTGAAATTTACCGAAGGTAACTCTTTATGAAACTATCCAGATTGCCTGAAACCCTTTTTGAAATTTCTTATAAAATCATAGATCATTCCCGATTTTGATAATGAACGAAAAAAGGCGTAAGTAAAGAGTCTATTCCTGATGTTGAAACTAAGATTTCTCATTGATTGTGAGAAATTGGAAAACATCTGATTGGTGCTGTTCTTCAACTTTACTTCATACAGCATAGTTTCATAGCGTAGTCTGGTTTTTGCCAGCCTTATCTCTTGCATGGAACTATATCCGGTTTTTCTATTCATCATCTAAGGATTGTTCAGGTTCATCATCTTTACAAATAATTGAGGACAGGTTCTTTATTACCGGGCCGGCTATAAGGTAATTTTTAGCCAGCAGGAATATTATTCCAATTATAACATAAAAACCGGCTGTAATAAGAAAACCCAAAGCAAAATCCCCTGTTTTTTGTCCGTACCAGATAGCAAATGCCAGTGAAACAAATAAGAGGCAAAATGCAATTATCAGAACAAAAATTACTGAACTTAGAAAGAAAGCCCCTGCAAGAGAAGCTTTTTCAAGCAGGGACAATTTCCACAGTTCAATCCTTGCATTCACATAGGATCGTGCAATAGAGATTATCTCGGTAACGTTCCCGTGGAAAGTTTTATCAGCCATTTATCTGTTATTTGGTTGCTTTTTCTTTGACCTCCTTAACTCCCTGTTTTGTCTTCTTTTCCAGGTCAGCTATTTTGTCTTTTGTTTCATCGACGAAACCGGCAACAAATTTATTCAAATCATCGATTTTATGAGAAAAATTCTCTTTCATTTCATCGCTGACTTTCTGAGCCTGATTTTTGATTTTCTTTCTTGTAGTAGTTCCTTTATCAGGTGCAAATAAAACTCCCATGGCTGCTCCGGCAGCTGCACCTGCGACAAATCCTAATAATGCACTTACTGTTGATTTACTCATAATAATTAATTTAAAAGGGTTAATAATTGTTTTTAAAAACTATTTGGCAAAAAACAATATTAATTCACTCTTGCCTGTTAGAGTTCGATGTAATATAAGATAATTTAGCTGAAAAAGCAAATATTTAATCAATTAACCGGACATTTAATTAGATACTTATATAATTTAACAGGCCATAGATAATAAGTTATTATGTGCATTTACTTAACTTATAGCGTGATTCTTATATCTGATTACCTTTGTGTTATTAATATCAACATTAATATATCTATTTTTGTTCACCAGGATGAAAGTATTTAATGATAAAACTTTATTACTCAGACAGGGAGAGTGGTATGACCTGAAAATAGTCAGAGTTATGACTATTGCTGAAGACCAGATTTATTATCTTGCAAGAGACAAAAACGGGTTGCATCATCTCATTCCGGTCAAATATTACAGCAATTATGGAATCAGGGCCGGTGATACTGTAAAATGCAGGCTGGACAGGATTAATTGTCAGGGCAGGTTTTTCTTTGAACCGGAGCATCCTGTGTACCGAACAGGCTCAGTATATATGTTTAATCTGCATGGATTTATAAAATGTCCCCCGGACAGTAAATCAATATATACAGCAAAAGTAAGTGATTTTGAGGGTACCGGATATACAACACTTGAATTTGAAGTTTCTTCGGGAATTCCCGGCAGGATTTCTTCTGTATTATGTCGGGTTGAACTGATTAAAAAGTCCAGGCTCAGGCTGCGGCTAGTTGACAAACGAATTCTCTCCTGAATAACTCCAACAATTATTAGTCGGCGAAAGATACTGTATTCCTTTACTTGCTATCTCCATTTTTTAAACAGTATGTTAGTTGAGTAAGCCCTGAACAACCCTCTTTTTTAAAAGGGCCTGATTATCCGGTTTAACACTTTTTAATAACTAATTATAAATTAATTTGTTGAGAGTGCGTGAACAAATCAATATCTTGCAGTGTTATTTAGATTAAATAAACTATGATACCGGGATAAATAGATTTTATGTCATCAATCATAAAATAATATTATGAAGAGAATTATTAGCGTTATTTTACTTGCCATCATATTCTCAGCCTCATATTCTCAAGTTCCCGAATTGAGTTTTGAACAGTTGGAGCCGAGGCTGTCGACAACCAGTGATTCGCTTTATGTTGTAAATTTCTGGGCAACCTGGTGTGTTCCCTGTGTCAAGGAATTACCAGAGTTTGAGAAACTAAGAGAGGTATATTCGGACAAAAATGTAAAGGTACTGCTTGTAAGTCTTGATAACCCTAGACACATGCAAACAAGGGTGTTGCCATTCATACAGGAACACAACCTTAAATCAGAGATAGTTTTACTGGATGATCCGCGCAGCAATCAATGGATTCCACTTGTTGATGAATCATGGAGCGGTGCAATACCCGCAACAATATTTTTTACAAAAAACTCAAGATCCTTTTACGAGCAGGCTTTCACGTATAAGGAACTTGAGAACATTGTAGATTCCAAGCTTCAGTAGAATTAATCATCAATAATGTATCTTTTTTACAGGGATTATTTTATATAGTGCTGACAAAATTTAAATATTTCTTCAAAATTAATTTTCAACCGAAGTTTAATTAATATAATTAAAAATTAATGCGTATGAAAAAGTTGTTGTTTTTATTTGCGATTACTGTTCTTACAGTAAATTTAGTATCCGCACAAGGATATAATGTAGGGGACAAGGCGGCCGATTTCAGGCTGAAAAATGTTGATGGCAGCTATGTCAGTATGAGTGACTATCCTGACGCCAAGGGGTTTGTTATTGTATTTACCTGTAACCATTGCCCTTATGCCGTAGCATATGAGGACAGGCTGATTGAACTTGACAAAGAGTACAAGCAGAAGGGATACCCTGTGATAGCAATAAACCCGAATGACCCGGCAGCACAACCTCAGGATTCCTATGAACTGATGCAGGTAAGAGCAAGGGAGAAAGGGTTCACTTTTCCATATCTTTTTGATGAGGGTCAAAAGGTCTACCCTGTATACGGTGCAACCAGAACACCTCACATTTACCTGTTGAACCGGTCGGGTAATGATTTAGTCGTGGCATACATCGGAACAATTGATGACAATTACCGTGATGAATCTGCCGTAGAGGAAAGGTTTCTGGCAGATGCAATTGATGCTCTGTTAGATGGAAGAAAACCAGAGCCTGATTTCACAAGGGCAATCGGCTGCACAATTAAAGTGGCAAATTAATTCTGTGATAGGCTGTGCGATAAAGAAGCCTATGCCTTCTTTCTACCAAATTTAAATACAGGCATAACCGCCTGTTTTTTAATAACAATTATATGTTATTTAATAATAATTTCTCCGGTAAGGAGAAATTATTATTTTTACGTATCTTTCATACTGAAACTTTAATCTGTAATTCTCAGTATAATATAAAGTAAATTTTTGATAAAAAGGGGTAAGGTATTCATTATTAGTTTTCAAGAAGTTTATTGATTAAGATTTGGTCATGTAACAGTGTATTCTTATCATTGTGACGACAATTTGATCAATAAAGCATAACGATGAAGTATTTATGAGGAAGGTATATAAAGCAGGCCTGTTAAAAGTATTCCTTTTGGTAATCTTTTATTTTCTTGATGTTGCCATAAGTTCATCAGGCAACTATCAGATGGAAAAAGTTTTGCGCTCAGAACAGGTCATGCCTGTAGCTCAGAATATAACAAACGAGCACTCGGGACTTGAGGAGTTCGATTATCTGGAATCAAGAATATCTTTTCTGCTTAACCGTTTTGAGATTAAAGGTGCCTCTGTTGCCGTGGCAAGGGATGGCCGGCTCGTATATGCAAAGGGTATCGGGTATGCCGATCTGGAGTCAGATGAACACGTTGAGCCCTATCATCTTCTGAGGGTAGCCAGTATATCGAAGCTGTTGACCGCAATAACCATTATGAAGATGCGGGAATTGAACCTGGTTGACCTGGACGATAAGGTGTTCGGGCCGGAAGGGATTCTTAATGATTCAATTTATCTGGACTATACTGACGCGAGGAGTGAGAATATTACTGTAAGACATTTACTGAACCACTCGGCAGGATGGAATAGCCGTTTTGGCGACCATTTGTTTATGCCCCATGTAATAGGAAGAGAGATGAATATTGACCTACCTGTTGACATAAGCGATATTATAAGGTTTGCCCTTAAGAAGAGACTGCATTACACTCCGGGTACAAGGACCAGCTATTCCAACCTTGGATATGCAATTCTCGGTGAGGTAGTTGCCAAGGTTTCAGGAATGGAGTATGAAGACTATGTAAAGCAATCCATACTTCACCCTGTCGGAATTTACGGTATGCGAATAGGAGGGAACCTCAAATCAGACCGTTTTGAAAATGAAGTCAGTTATTATGAGCAGTCCAATGCCATTAAGGTAAACGCCTATTATGACATTGAAAAGTTTGTTCCGATGTCATATGGCGGAAATGATGTAAAGACCCTCGGTGCTGCAGGAGGGTGGATTGCTACACCTGCCGAGCTACTCAGGCTCGTGTCTGCTATGGATGGCAGTGATGGGTCCCCCGGCATACTATCTCCACGGAGCATTGAGCTAATGACCAATAAAAGGCTTTCGGGCGGAAGAACAATAGGGTGGACGGCCACTGATTCAAGGGGTAACTGGTGGCGTACCGGTACATTTGCAGGAACTTCGGCTTTATTGATGCGCCGGGGGAACGGATTGAGCTATGCAGTGATATTCAATTCCAGCACCTACAGGGGAACAACGCTCTCAAGGGAGATTATAAGAGAAGTGCAAACAGCTTTGAACAGGGTTAACGACTGGCCTGAACACGACCTGTTTTATCAAAACTACGCTCCTGTCTCTCCGCATCCTGACATTGCTGGTAATTAGTTTATCAGAAATCAAAAATTCTATATAAGATACTTTGGGAAGCTGTCCCGGGGAGTATTTATATCGTTCTAAATCGGGGAGTATTTATATCGTTCTAAATATTACAGCGGAATATTGCCATGCTTTCTTGATGGCCCCGAAACACTTTTATTCTGACACATTTCAAGTGCCTGGATAAGCTTTTTCCTTGTTTCCCTCGGGTATATTACTTCATCAATATATCCCAGTTCTGCTGCCTTATAAGGATTAGCAAAGGCCTCACGGTAATCCTCCACTGCCGAAGCCTTATCTTCATCAGAAATTTTATGCCGGAATATTATATTTACAGCACCTTCAGGACCCATTACGGCTATTTCTGCAGTTGGATATGCCAGGTTGACGTCTGCTCCTATATGTTTGCTTGCCATAACACCATAAGCACCTCCATAAGCCTTCCTGGTAATCAGAGTGATCTTTGGCACCGTGGCATCTGAAAATGCATATAAAAGTTTTGCTCCGTGCTTGATTATCCCTCCAAACTCCTGGTTTGTACCCGGCAGAAAACCCGGAACATCAACCAATGTTATAAGTGGAATATTAAATGCATCACAAAATCTTACAAATCTCGCTGCTTTTACCGAAGAATTGATATCAAGCACGCCTGCAAGAAAAGCAGGCTGATTTGCAACAATACCCACAGGTTTGCCGGCAAGCCTTGCATATCCGGTGATCATGCTTTTCGCATAGTAGGGCATGATCTCATAGAAATTATTGTCATCAACAACCGACTCAATGATTTCCATCATATCATACGGCTTATTGGGATCTGCCGGTACAAGGGTTTGCAATTTTTCATCCTCCCTGTCAATGTCATCCGTAAATGGTTTTTCAGGCGGATCTTCCATATTGTTTGATGGCAGAAAGCTGATAAGCTCTCTTATCATCATCATTGTATTCTCGTCATTTTCCCCAATAAGATGAGCAACCCCGCTTTTTGAATTATGTGTCATGGCTCCTCCCAGCTCTTCCATTGTTACCTCTTCGTGAGTAACAGTTTTGATCACCTCGGGTCCGGTGACAAACATGTAACTGCTTTCCCTTGTCATGAAGATAAAATCTGTCAGAGCAGGGGAGTAGACAGCTCCCCCGGCACATGGTCCCAGAATTGCTGATATTTGCGGCACAACCCCTGAGGACTTCACATTCAGATGGAAAATATCTGAGTACCCGGAAAGGCTTTGCACCCCTTCCTGGATACGTGCTCCCCCCGAATCATTTAGCCCGATAACGGGAGCTCCCATTTTAACGGCCATCTCCATAACCTTGACCATCTTGTCGGCATTTGCCCTGCTTAGTGTTCCTCCAAAAACAGTAAAATCTTGTGAATATACAAACACAAGACGGCCATCAATCTTACCATATCCTGATACAACGCCATCGCCGGAAATCTTGTTTTTCTCCATTCCGAAATCAGTACAACGGTGCTTAACCATTTTATCAATTTCGACAAAACTGCCACTATCCAGCAGATGGTCAATCCTCTCCCTTGCCGTCAGCTTACCTGCTTTATGCTGCTTTTCAATTCTCTCCTTGCCTCCGCCAAGGCAGGACTCACGGTTTCTTTTATCCAGTTCGTTAAATTTATCTTCAAGTGTAGACATATCTGTTCAGGTTCCTGATTATTATTTAATTTATTCAAGTACGATCATTGGTATATTAGAATCAATTACATCCCCTTCGCCAACGAGGACATCTTTAACTTTGCCTGTTTTGCCGGATTTATATTCACTTTCCATTTTCATTGCAGAAACGACAATTACAACCTGACCTTCAACTACAGGGTCACCCGGCCTGACCAGCACCTTGACAACTTTTCCGGGCATTGGCGATGATA
>SKND01000125.1 GCA_007120695.1 Bacteroidales bacterium
AGATCCAATATCAACTCCTTTGAGCGGCAGATAGAGCAAACCCTTGAGAGGATAGATGCATTCAATATTCTGGCTCCTGTTTCGGGTACGGTTATAAGACAACAGACACCGGAAATTGATGTTGAGTCCATCATAAGGGTAGCTGATCTGAACAGGATGATCGTGACATTGCCGGTCGAACTGTTCCAGCTGGTGTACATTGAAAACGGAAACCATGTAAACCTGAGGATTAACTCCAGCCGGCGCAATTATAGTGCCCGGATAATTGGTATTGACAACACCGTGCAATTTATCAACCAGAAGCAGAATGTGTTTTTGACTGCCGTTGTTGAGGAGGAGCCTCAAAGGTTCATGTCTAATATGCTGGTACAGGCTGAAATTGTTTGCGGCGAAGTATCGGTCTGGGATTACTTCAAGAGGATGTTCAAAGTGGTATTTGAGAATTAGCGATGTTGAGAATTGAACGAAAATATCTTGTACCTAACCAAATGATGGATTCGCTGAGGGAGCGTATTTCTTCCTTTGTGGTTCCCGACAGCTATACAAAATGGGATACACATGGCCATCGTCAGTATACCGTAAGAAGTATATATTTTGACAGCTTAAACCTGTCATGCTATGCAGAAAAACATGAGGGTGTCATGTTAAGAAAGAAATTCCGGATCAGGGGGTATAATGACCAGACAAGCAAGAGCCAGGTTGTGATGGAGATCAAGCGAAAGATCCAGGCACGGCAAAAGAAATACCGCTCCAGGGTATTGTTCAGCGATATTGACAAAGTACTGAAATACGGCGATCTGGACAGGTATGTGATAGCAAATGGCACCAGCGATGATCCTGTTGCTGATGCATCAAGGTTTATGTACCATGTCAATAAAAATCAGTTTATCCCTACCTGTCTCGTTGTTTATGAAAGGGAAGCTTACTTCGGCAAACTGGACAAGGGAGTAAGGATTACGTTTGACAAGAATATACGGAGCCGGCTTTATCCAAAAATTGATTCGCTTTATAATGAAAAGGATATGAAGCTTCTGTTCAGGAACCATTTTATTCTTGAGATCAAATATTTTCGAAATGAAATGCCGGTGTGGGCAAGGTCAGTTGTTCAGGAATTCAGACTCAGGTGTGACGCACTGTCAAAATATACAATAGGAATAGATGCAAACAGGGAGAAGGTGCTGACAACATATTAGCCAGGTTCATTCATTGAACCAGAAATGAAGAATATTTAAATTTAGAGGTGGATGCAAGGTATGGACCAAATTTCGATGATTTACCGGGTGAATTAAAAAAGAGGTATTAACAATGCAAAATGATTTTCAGAATATTTTTATGTTCAACATCACGGTTGCCGATGTTATCGGCAATGTGCTCGTTGCAATGATCTGTGGTATATTTATCGCTCTGCTTTATAAATATACCTATAAGGGACTCAACTATTCGGCCTCTTTTACGATTTCACTGATAATGCTTACCATGATAACCGCCATTGTGATAATGGTTATCGGGAACAACCTGGCAAGGGCATTTGGCATGGTCGGGGCCATGTCAATAATCCGGTTCCGGACCGCGGTAAAAGATGCTTCCGATATAATGTTCATATTCTTCTCGCTGTCAATCGGGCTTGCTGCCGGGGTTAAGCTCTACTCGGTTGCGTTTCTGGGAACATTGCTTGTGGGACTGGTTTACCTTGTGGTAACAAAATTCAGCTTTACATTTCCGCAAAATCGTGAATTTCTAATGCAAATAACCACTCGTGGTGACCAGATTTCTGATAATCCCTTTGGTGATGTTATGAAGAGATATTGCCGGCGGCAAAAACTGGTCAATGTCAAAACAATGGGCCAGGAGCCTGACGAGATGATGGAGTTCTCCTATTACATCAAGATGAAAGATGAGCAAAAGGGTAACCTCCTTGTATCTGATATCAGGCGACTGGCTGGAGTGGAAAGGGTAAATCTGTTTTTTGATGAGGATGAGCTTTAGGTCTTTCTATTTAAACCACAATTCCGGTTCATGGCAAATAAAAAATGATATCTGATCATGGGGGAAAAGCAAAAATCGTTTGTTGCTGCAGGTGTCATGTCCGGTACATCGGTCGACGGACTTGATATTGCCTTGTGCAGGTTTGAGAGGATTGATCAATGGGACTTCAAAGTATTGAAAACCCTGACCCTCTCCTACTCCGGCACCGGCTGGCCCGAAAGACTTGCTAATGCCGAAAAGGCTGATGGCTGCACCCTGATGGAGATCCACAGGGATTTCGGTAGGTTTACCGGTGAGGCAATAAATAGTTTTCTTGCAGATTCCGGCACAAAAACCATTCATAGTGTTGATCTGATAGCCTCTCACGGCCACACTATATTTCACCGGCCCGAAAAGGGCATCACCCTACAGATTGGCGACGGAGCGGAGATTGCCGCGGTTACGGGAATTACCACCGTTTCCGATTTCAGGCGGCTCGATGTGGCACTTGGCGGTCAGGGCGCCCCGCTGGTGCCGGTGGGCGACGACCTGCTTTTTGGCGGGTACGACTACTGCCTTAACCTCGGGGGATTCGCAAATATCTCCTTCCGCGAAAGCGGTAAAAGGGTGGCCTTCGACATATGCCCGGCAAACATAGTGCTTAACAGGCTGGCGAGGACTCTTGGGCAGGAGTATGATAAAGGGGGTGAAATGGCTCGTAGCGGAAAGGTGTTACAGGCACTGCTGAGGGAGCTTGAAAATCTGGAGTTCTACAGCACAGCCGGTCCCCGTTCCCTCGGAAAAGAGTGGGTGGAAGAGGTCTTCGTACCCGTCATGGATCATTACAAAGCACCGGCTCAGGATAAGATGAGGACTGTCTGTGAGCATATTGCTCTGAGGATTGCCGCTGTAACCGGCAATCCGTTTGAAAATGCCGGTGAACCATTTGCCCAGGGTGACAATCAGGGGCAACCAAGAGAGAAGCCTGCCGAAAGAACCTCCGGGTCAGAAACAGGCAGTGCCACGCTTTTTGCTACAGGAGGGGGTGCTAAAAACGTCTTTCTTATGGAGCTGATCGCTCAGAAAACAGCTCCTGTGCAGGTTATTATTCCTGAAGAGGAGATTGTCGATTTCAAGGAGGCAATAGTATTTGCTTTCCTGGGTGTTCTCAGGCTCAGAAATGAGCCCAATTGCCTTGCGACAGTTACCGGCGCCCGCCATGACAATTCAGGGGGAATAATTCATTTTCTGTGACTTTGAATAAGTCCATAACAATCCATTTAAAAAACTTATCGAATCAGATAATTGTCTTCTGCCGTTGGATTTCAAGTTCTTTTGTTTCGATGGGAAATGTAAATATTTCCGGATATCAAATAACCGTCTCGGTTCGGATGGCAGCCTGGCATTTTATGATATGGATTTAAACCTGTTACCGGTAGGTATGCGTGGATATCAAACTGCACGGGAGCCTTTTAAACTGCCTCCCTCACTGAATAAAATGGTTCAACAAAGCGAAAAACTGTCAGCAGATTTTAATGCAGTAAGGGTCGATTTTTATAACTGTAACGGGAAGGTTTATTTCAGCGAGATAACTCATTACCATGGATCGGGACTTGTGGGTTTTGAGCCCGAGTCAATATCTCCAACACTGGCATTATCATCTGTTCGGGAATCAAACATAAGATCGTTGATTACCAATCCGGGCAAATTCCGGCTTTTAAATAAACAAATTCATCAGCCCGGATGTTATTGAAAATGTATTGAGTTATTAATTATAAGTTTTATTTAATTCAGACAATTTTAATATTATATTTAATTTTTCTTAACATATGTTATGTTTAAGTGTTAAGTGAAATTAATAATACATATCAATGCATTACAAAATTGCGTACCTGACATCAAAAAATCCACTTGACAAAAGAGAGTCCTCTGGAGTATATTATTACCAGACTATGGCATTTAAAGATCAGGATATTGAAATACATTTACTTGGTCCGGTCAATAATATCTTTATCTATTTACTAAAAAAAGCCTCTATCTTACTTCATAAGCTGATAAAGAAAAGATACAATGCAGGGCATAGCATTATTGCTGCCAGGATTTATGGAAAGATCTTTTCGCGAAAACTGAAGAAAGGCAACTATGATTTTGTTTTTGCAGATAAGGCATCTTGTGAAATTGCGCATCTGAAGACTGACATACCTGTAATCTATTCTACCGATGCAACCTTCAGACTTATACACAATTATTACCCCCACATGTCTAATCTCCTCCGGATTTCTGAAAAAGAAGGAGATATTATCGAGCAAAAAGCAATTGACAATGCATCCATAGTGATTTGCGCCTCTCAGTGGGCAGCCAATTCAGTCATAGAAGATTACGGATTCCCGCGGGCAAATGTGCATGTAATACCCAGAGGGGCGAACATAGACAGGGTGCCGGAAAAGAATCTGATATCAGAAAAGAAGATAACTGATGTATGCAGATTACTGTATATGGGCAAGGAGTATTATCGTAAGGGTTACGATATAGCATATAAAACAATGGTATACATCCGTGAAAAAGGTATACCCGTTAAGCTTGTTGCAGTCGGGTGTTCGACAACACAGGAATTTGTTGATGAGGATGTTGAAGTGATTAATTACATAAACAAAAACACTGCAGAAGGTATGGAGCAGTTTGACCGGCTTATGGTCAACTCCGATTTTTTTCTGCTTCCCACCAGGGCAGAATGTATGGGTATTGCCTTCTGTGAATCCTCTGCATATGGCCTTCCGGTAATCACAAGGGATACCGGTGGAGTAACCGAAGTTGTCAAAGACTCTGTTAACGGTTATGCACTGCCATTTGAATCAGACCACAAAGTTTTCGGAGAGAAAATAATCAGCATTTTCAATTCCCGCAATGAGTATACCAGGCTTATAAAGACAAGCCGCGAATATTTTGAAAAGAGATTGAACTGGCAAGTCTGGGGCGAACAGTTAAAGACCATCCTCGATAAGTACATTGCATCAGCCAGAAGTGAGAAGATAACAGCAACAGAGCCGGGAGAGAAGAGTTTTAAGCGAAAGCATAAATTAACAATAAAAGAAACCTTACCGGATGAAACGCCCTTGATCTAAAGTTTCACAAAATAAAATGAACAAACCAGGGGGATTGACTTCGTCGATCTCACATAGGTTATTGTTTACATTTAGCAATATAGATCGGATGTGACATTGACTTTCAGTCGATTTCACATGCAATATGATTTAACTTTTAGCCAAAATGTTCAGTTGTGAAATTCATCCATTTGGAACACTGAACATGAATTACATGCTAAACATAATTAATTGAATATTAACTTGATTAACCTGTTTTATTAGAATGAAGCCCGAAGAAGTAAATACCGAAGCAATTAGTTTTGCAAACGGAGACCATTCAGGAGATGAACCGCCTAAGTTTTATGATAAGCGGACCTTTATGAGCTTTATGCCTGAAAGTATAAACCTTGTATATTCGGGTTTTCGTGCATATATTGACAAATTTCGCAATTATCGTAGCCTGAAACGCGAATTCTACAGAAAGGTCAATTATGAGCTGGATCTTGAGCGGCCACGGTCTTATAATGAAAAAATTCAGTGGAAAAAACTAAACGACCGGAACCCATTGCTGACTGTGACGGCGGATAAATTTGCCGTGAGGCAGTATCTGAAAGAAGTGCTTGGAGAAAAGGCAGCCCAAGATATTCTTATACCGCTCTATTATGTAACTGAACATCCTGAAACAATACCTTTTGATGATCTGCCCGAAAAATTCGTTGTTAAACCGAATCACGGAAGCCAGATGCATATTATAGTCCGCGACAAAAATAAAATATCCCGTGAGAAGATAGTTGGGGAATGCAGGAAATGGCTGCATGTTTATTACGGTTACTACACTTACGAGTGGGCATACAGGAATATAAAACGAAAAATAATAGTTGAAAAACTAATTGAGAAGAAAAATGGTGAGCTTCCTGCCGATTACAAATTTTATTGTTTTCACGGAAAATGCAGGTTTATAAGAGTATCATCGAACCGCCTGGGAGAAAACTCACATACGGGATATTTTGATACTGACTGGAAACTTATAAATGCAGGAGTTCCCGGCTATGGTTATAACCACCCGTTTAAAAAGCCTGACAATCTTGAGAAGATGATGAAGCTGGCCGAAGAACTATCCGGTCCCTTTGATTTTGTAAGAGTTGACTTGTACGATCTCGAAAATAAAATTCAGTTTGGGGAACTTACACATTATGAAGCATCGGGACTGGCCCGACTGGAGCCAGAATCATTTGATTTTGAGCTGGGCAGTTACTGGGAAATCAAGCCTGAATACTGGATATCTGACCAGTATATTAAAAGGATGTAGATAAGAGGTTATTATTGTGTAAAAAGTATTTCTCGCGAAATATAAAAAAACTAACACATTGACTCAATAATTGTTGAATAATTTCTATTGCTGATAATTTGCAGTAATCAAAAAAAAGTGGTAATATTGCAGCCGATTTCAGCGAGTATAAACAGATAATAAAGAAGCAGAATGGACTTAATGAACCTGGTAGAACAAGAATTCAAACAGGAAAAAGACTACCCAAAATTCAATAGCGGCGATACTATTACCGTACATTACAAAATTGCAGAAGGTAATAAAGAACGTATTCAGCAGTTCAGAGGCGTTGTTTTGCAGCGTAAGGGCCGGGGACTGGCGGAGACATTCACGGTAAGGAAGATGTCAGGAAACGTAGGTGTTGAGCGCATTTTCCCGGCACAATCACCCTTTATTGATAAAGTTGAGGTTAATAAACTTGGACGCGTCCGTCGCGCAAGGATCTATTACCTTAGAAAACTTACCGGTAAAAAAGCAAGGATCAAGGAGAAAAGATTCCAGATGCAGAGTACTATATAGAAAAGAAGCAGTTTCAAATAACATTGAAATTACCTGTAACAATAAGCCCCGGCATAAACCGGGGTTTTGCGTTGTTATAATCTTACTTAATCAGCCAAAATGTAATCAATCAGCCATATTCTGCTGAATCATCCATATTATGCTGAATCATCCATATTATGCTGAATCATCTATATCCTACCGAATTCTATATCCTACCGAATTCTATATCCTGCCGAATTCTATATCCTACCGAATCATCTATATCCTACCGAATTCTATATCCTGCCGAATTCTATATCCTGCCGAATTCTATATCCTGCCGAATCATCCGACCTTCTTTTCATAACCTCAGGTAAGCCGCACAGTGAGGATTAATCTGAAATTACACACAGACGAATGAAAAAATTTTTATGTTAAAGCGAAGCGATTCATCCTGTCAGTCAGAATTTTGTAACTTTTCTACTAAATTTTGACTTCTTGTTTTTACAGGATAAATATACATGAATTTTGCATCTTAATAAAATTGTAAAATGAACTTTCATTAGCTGGCAAAATCGACATAGTCAAATTTTTTCTGCATAAAATTAAACACAGAC
>SKND01000227.1 GCA_007120695.1 Bacteroidales bacterium
TGACATTAACAACGATCCGGGAGAAACTGTAAATATTGCATCTGAATTTCCTGAAGTGGTTGCTGAAATGCGAAAGTTGCTGGATGAAGTGATTCAACAGTAATGAAGATAAACAGATACACCAATGAGTATATTATCCGGATCTTGATTTAACCGAAACAATGCATTAACTGATTTTTTTAGATAATCAAAGTAAGAAGAAGCTACCTGGAATTTACTCAATATATTGTCTCTTTAAAGGGTGAGTGGATATGCACGTACAATAAAAACCCTGATTATTGAAAATTATGAATAAACTGACATTAACCACATTAGGTGTAGGCACACTGCTTGTCTCTTCAAATTGTGCCTCTCCCGAAAAAGAGACTGCCCGGCCCAATATTATACTGATAATGTCGGATGACCAGGGATTTGAAACTGTAGGCGCTTATGGTGGTGAATCCTATAAAACCCCTGTACTGGATAAATTGGCAGAAACAGGAATAAGGTTTGATCAAGGCCATTCTACACCTGTCTGCACACCAACGAGGGTGAAAATTATGAGTGGTAAGTATAACAGTCGTAACTACGTGGGTTTTGGTGAGATGGATCCGAATGTTTACACCGTCGGGAACTTTTTTCGGGATGCCGGTTATGCAACATTCATAGGCGGAAAGTGGCAACTTGGCGGCGATCTCGAATCACCATATAAATTTGGATTTGACGAGTATGCTCTCTGGCAGCTCACCCGCAGGGGGCGGGGTGAAAATCCTATTGCCAACCGGTATCCCAATCCTGGTTTGGCAATCAATGGCGAAAAAGCGGATTTTTTTGATGGAGAATATGGACCTGATATCGTCAATGAACATGTAAGGGATTTCATTGATCGTAATCAGGATGAGCCGTTTTTTGTCTATTATCCGATGATATTGCCTCATTGGCCATTTGAGCCTACACCTGATTCGCCTGACTGGGATCCCGGCGCGCGCCGTGAGGATTCTGAAGAGCGACCGGGCAGGGGAGATGAAAGGTATTTTGGTGATATGGTCGAATATACAGATAAACTCGTAGGGAGAGTTATTGACAAGCTTGAAGAACTTGGATTATGCCAGAATACTCTGGTTATTTTCACCTCCGATAATGGCACGGAGCGGGGAGTCACTTCGATTGTCAATGGAGAAGAATTTGTGGGAGGAAAATTAAGCTCAACAGTTGCGGGAACTCATGTTCCGCTGATTGCCAATTGGCCGGGAGTTATTCCTGAAGGTATTGTAAATGATGATTTGATCTGTTTTACATATTTCTTTCCGACCCTTGCTGAAGTAGCCGGAATTGAAATTCCCGAAGATCTGGAGCTGGACGGAAAGAGCTTTGCTCCAGTGCTATTTGGAGAGCAGGCAAATCTCCCCGAATGGCTTTACATGTGGTGGTACCGCAACAATGATCCTGATGGTCCCGGTGATGAATTTGCCCGCACTCACCGCTATAAATACTACCGGGATGGCAGATTCTATGATTTATTTGAGGATCCACTGGAAGAGAATCCTGTTCCAAAGAGTGAACTTAATGGTGAGCAAAAAGAGGAAAAAAATAAACTCTCGGGAATCATAAATGAGTTTACCAGACATGGTTTTTACAATTTTTAATATTGCTTTACCATGGTTAGTTTGGTTAAATTGAAATCAAAAAAAATGTTATGAGTTTGTTGAATAAAACGCTGATTGGTTCGGTTTTGCTTAGTGGAGGTTTTACCCAGTGCACTGAAAAACAGGAAAATGAAATTCCCAATGTCATTATAATTTATACTGACGATCAGGGAACCGTTGATCTTAACTGCTTTGGCGCAGAGGATCTCGTTACACCTCATACCGATAAACTGGTTGAGAGCGGAGTAAAGTTTACTCAGTTTTACGGTCACACGGTATGTTCGCCCTCCCGGGCCGGATTGCTGACCGGGAAAACACCTGAGCGTGCAGGTGTTCAAGGAAATGTAGGTGCCAGGGGAGGTTTAGGGGATGATCAGTATACCATGGCGGACATGTTTAAAGATGCAGGATACAAGACTGCCCTTATCGGGAAATGGCACCTTGGAGAATCAGAGGATAAACAGCCCGGAGCCAAAGGGTTTGATTATTCATTTGGGCATCTGGGAGGGTGCATAGACAATTATTCACATTTTTTTTACTGGGCAGGGCCCAACCGGCATGATTTGTACAGAAACGGAGAGGAGATTTTTTATTGCGGCGAGTTCTTTCCCGATTTAATGGTGAAGGAAGCCTCTCTTTTTATGGAAGAAAACAAAAGAAATCCCTTTTTTTTATATTTTTCTTTGAATACACCGCATTATCCTTACCAGGGAACTCCTGAATGGATCAATCATTACCAGGAAAAGGGTGTTGCCTATCCCCGTGATTTGTATGCAGCCTTTATTTCCACACAGGATGAAAAAATCGGGGAGTTGTTACAAAAACTGGAAGATCTGGGACTGCGTGAAAATACCATTGTTATTTTTCAATCTGATAATGGCCATTCAACTGAACAGCGTGCTCATTATGGTGGAGGCAGTGCTGGAATATACCGGGGTGCTAAATTCAGCCTGTTTGAAGGAGGCATACGAGTTCCTGCAGCAATCAGCTGGCCAGCTAGATTAAACTCAGGGCAGGTAAGGGATCAGATGGCGGTAAATGCTGACTGGATGCCCACCCTGGCTGATCTGTGCGGAATTAATCTGGATACCCGGGAGCTGGATGGAAGAAGTTTAGTACCTGTAATTCAGGATGAGAATGCAGAAAGTCAGCATATTAATGGCTACTGCTGGCAATTTCAGAATCATTGGGCAGCAAGGAAAGGTGAATGGAAATTGCTGGGAAATCCTCGTATTCAACACGAAGAGTTTTTGCCGGCAGATTCACTTTTCCTGGTCAATCTGAAAAATGATCCTGGTGAAATGAATAACCTGGCCGAAGAAAATCCGGGAAAAGTAAAAGAATTAAAAAATCTCTATGAAAAATGGCTTGAGCGGAATCAAGAGTACTTAAAAAAGTAAAATAAAAACAAGGAAAAGTGATGTATTTAGTTTGCGAATTAACATAAAAGCGATTATTTGTTGGTCTAAGCTCAGTGTTGTTCAGTTTCTTAGGAATAAGTAAAACCTTACAGGTACCCATTTTTATTTATCAAATTGGTTTAATACCCCGACCCTCTGGGTCGGAAATAATAAATTCCATTTGATAATTCGGGGCTCTGCCCCGGGGTAGTTCATTAAAAGCTAAATAGTTCTATGATAATAAGAAAACAATTTAATATGCGGATTTCATTCCTGGCCATGTATAATAAGTCTTATGCAAGAAAAAAAAGTAGTTAAATTTATAGCTAGAGTATCCAATCACTGATTATGGAAAATATTGTTAAACAGATTAATAACTAAACTTAAAAACATGAAACTAATAAAATTATTAATCCCGTTTATAGGGGAAAATTGCACTCATAAAGTATTCGAAGATTTTGGAGCAGCAAATATTCCCGTGATGAAGAAATATTTTACATTTATTCTGTTTTTGTTTTTATTTAGCTATTCATCAGCACAATGGCAACCCGCAGGAGACAGGATTAAAACAAGCTGGGTAGAGGATTTGCATCCAGATAATGTTTGGAATGTATATCCCCGTCCGATAATGGAAAGAAGTGACTGGATGAATCTGAATGGTTTGTGGGACTATGCCATAACTCCTCGTGACAAATCGGCGCCATCTGCCTATGATGGTAAGATTCTTGTTCCCTTCCCTGTCGAATCCAGTCTCTCGGGCGTAAAGAAAACAGTTGGTGAAGAAAACGTTGTATGGTATGAACGAAGTTTCACAGTTCCTTCAGGGTGGAGGAATAAAGACATTCTACTACATTTTGGTGCGGTTGACTGGAAAACGGAGGTTTGGGTTAATGATGTTAAAGTTGGTGAACATACTGGCGGATATACCCCCTTTTGTTTCAATATCACACCTTTCCTGCAACGTTCGGGGAACCAGAAACTGGCAGTAAAGGTATGGGATCCGGCTGATCAGGGTTTTCAGCCAAGAGGAAAGCAGGTGAGTGAGCCCCGGGCCATTTGGTACACATCGGTCACTGGCATATGGCAGACTGTCTGGTTGGAACCTGTAGAAAAAACTCACATTAGCAATTTAAGAACCACTCCTGATATTGATTTGAGTGCTGTCACAGTTGAGGCATCCATCAATAATCCTTCCCCGGGCGATTATGTTGAAGTAAGGGTTATGGATGGGACCAGGCTTATAGCTACTGGAAAAGCTGCTGCCGGCAGTAAAATTAATGTACATGTCCAGGATCAAAAGCTTTGGAGCCCTGAATCACCATTTTTATATGACATGGAATTAGTTCTTTACTCTAACGGCAGGGCAATTGACAGAGTGAAGAGTTACTTTGCGATGAGAAAGATCTCTACAGCAAGGGATGAACTTGGACAAATGAGAGTCCAGCTTAATAACGAAGATTATTTTCCAATGGGTACATTGGATCAGGGTTGGTGGCCGGATGGTCTTTATTTACCACCCACTGATGAAGCATTGCTGTATGACATTCAGGCCACAAAGGATCTTGGATTCAATATGATCCGTAAGCATGTAAAAGTAGAACCTGCTCGTTGGTATTATCACGCTGATCGTATAGGAATGCTTGTTTTTCAGGATATGCCTAGCGGGGACGGTAGCCCGGTATGGCAGAGATGGCAGTATTTTGATGGTGTTGAATTTCAGAGAAGTCCTGAATCGGAGGCAAATTACAGAAAAGAATGGAAGGAAATTATTGATTATCTCTATTCATACCCATCCATAGTAACCTGGATTCCTTTTAATGAACGCTGGGGTCAGTTCAGAACCGTTGAAATAACAGAATGGACGCAACAATATGACCCATCCAGGCTGGTACTACCGGCAAGTGGTGGCAACCATTTTCCGGTTGGTGACCTGCTTGGTATACATAATTATCCTCACCCAAGATTCGAATTCTACGATCCGCATCGGCCTACAATATTAAGTGAATACGGAGGCATCGGACTAGTTTTGGAAGGACATCTATGGGAACCTGAAAGGAACTGGGGATATGTTCAATACCAGAGCATACAGGAAGTCACTGACCGGTATGTGGATTTCGCAGAACGTATATTAGAGTTAACCGGGGTTGGGTTAGCAGGAGCCGTTTATACTCAAATTACTGATGTTGAGATTGAAGTAAATGGATTACTGACATATGACAGAAAAAGGATTAAGGTAAATCAGGATCAGATAAGGAGAATAAATCTGGAAATCCGGAATTCTTTAAACCGGTAATTTGCTAAAGTTTCCTTGTTGATAAATTGTTGATAATAAGATGAATATATAAACAAAAAATGCTGCATGTCTTAACTTAAATAGCTATATTTGAGTTAGTTATTAAACAAATACGACATGCAACAGACTAGAATTACAAAAACTTCAGGAGAATTTCAAAAATTTCTCGAAAATGATAACAAAACAGGCCTTTGCCTGGAAGACACTTTGAAGTTGACATACGGCGCATATTCGGTCAATTCGAATTCATCAGGCAACACGGTATCAAGGTAACACTGATCATGACATTTTTATTGGTTATTTGTCGTATAGCGCAAAATCGGTTACATTTTCTAAGCGTTTAAAAATAGAATACTTGGTTTACAGCTCTTTGAAATCTTGTAGCATAACATCATTAAACCGAATTGAAAGTGCTCCTGAAACAATGCCTGATAATTTTATATTTGAAAACCGGAATCCTGCTGCTTTAGAGGAGAATATTCAATCACAACAGAAGAGAAGTTTTGCTGAATGGCAGAAACTTGGTAAAGACAGGAACTCCATTGTAACCGATCCGCTCTTTATTGACCCTGAAAACCTTGACTTTCGCTTCAGAAGCACAAGAGTAGCCCGTAAAATCGGGTTTACTCCTTTTGATTACTCAAAAGCCGGCGTTTATGGCGATCCTGAATGGATAAACCTGGCCAAATTAGACCCTGCATTAATAGAGGAATTTAACAAAGCTATAGCGAAAAATAAATGGACTGGGGAATAAATAATCTATCAAATACCTTTCCGCTACCTAAAAGATTGTCATGAATTTCCCGGTCGAAATATTGCATGAATATGCAAAGGATCCTGAAGTCAAAACCATAGCTGAAGCATTCCTGCTTGAAGGGAAAACATTTATCGTGATCAAGCCTTTGAAAAGCTATTATGAACAGACCGGCCACAAAGGCGGGGATATTTTTTTGCAATAAAAAGGGGAGGGGTAAAATTAGATTTTTAGAAACCTTACAGATATATTTGTTTATAACAGCGGCACCGGGGAAAGTGGTTTTTCGAGGTGCCCTAAATAAATTACCCGGGAAATGAAAAAGATAATATTATAGTCCCTCGTTTTAAACATTGTATTGTTAACCATAATGGTACCATTCAGATGCCGGCAGGAAATGGATCAGACTTCCGGACTAATTTTAACGGATGGTGATTGGATCACCAATAGTTACCGGAAACTGTTTTTTGATTTTCACACCCAGCTTACCGCTGTTGACGTTGCCAAGGGTTTTGATGTATCCAGTAACAGCTTTAAGTCTGTCCAATCGATGTACCGGAGAATGCAGTTCCCGGTGAATACACCGGTAATTTTTGTTATTCGCTATTAATTCTATTCAGATTTTCTGACAAACCGGGTATCCGGATCCCAGATGGTTGCCGCAACAAACTGACTGCGATTTTCAGATGATTTCATCTCCCCATGTTTTACCGTTATCATTACTTATTTTTGCGCATAAACGGCCGGGCACTTTGCGTACAGCGTAGGTTAAACCCAGACGACCGTCATCCAGCCGGAACATTGATGGTGGATTGCCGTTATAGGGATTGTTCGGATGGCCCGTTTCAGCAACCATTGCATGATCTGTTTCAAAATGATCCAAATTCCACCAGGCAGCAGGTTCCGGAGGAGTGTATAAAAAAATAATTATAAGACATATCATATTGTTCTCTGTTCTTTGGTAGATTTTCATTGAATTAATTTTTTTCAAGGCCGGATGGAACAAATTGATTAATTTGCAAATCTAAAGTTTTAAATATCAATTTTTGTTTAACCAATATAAAATATCTATCATGCAAAGCATTAATATAAAAGAGTATATAAAGAATGTACTATTAATATATATGCTGTTTTTCCTAAGTTATACTGTTGGAGCATCAGATGGGGAAGGCCTGGTGCCGGTCAACAGGGATGGATTCGAGACCGGGGAATGGAGGAATTTCAGGCCTCATTATGTTGTGCTGCCCAGACAGTCAGATGTTGCCCAGGATCAGGGCAACTGGGTTGGGGGGCAGTCCTCTATGATTGTGGATGACGAATTTATGATGTGGTACAGGATCCGCGATAACCAGGAAAGAGGCCGTGGTTATGGCTTTGCAAAAAGCAA
>SKND01000086.1 GCA_007120695.1 Bacteroidales bacterium
TATCAAATAATAATTTCCAAAAAATTTAAAAGCTCAAGGATATTTCTAAATTTGTGAATTAATCAGGTTAGCTATTATTCCGGGTTAACAATAGCAGATAATGCAATTTTAATTATTTTTATCAATCACAAATAACAGTATCCCGATGTGTATAAAAAAAGTTAATCAAAATTCAAAAATTGTCCGTCTGACAATAATCTTGTTGTTGATATTTGCTTGCAAACAGGAAAATCTTACAGCACAGCACTCAGCATTAACCCCGGTTGAATTCAACAGCCCACAACTGGTCAGGATGGCAGTAATGGGTCATATAGGTGAACCGAGCATGAATTATCCGCCCTACAGGATTGGAGCAGACGGATCACCTGAGGTTCTTCCAGGAACAGGCAGTATTACATACAACTTCCGGACGGGTGACACTGCAGTCAATCTTGCCGGCGATCATGTTGAACCGGCCGTAACACTTGTCCACCCTAACGGAAGAGCAAGTGCAGAGAGCAGGGGATTAAATGTACTTTCATGCATAGGCAATGAAGCGGTGGTCATAACGGGTAATGCGGTAGGATCAAGAGGTTATGTGATAGGCAAGCATGGAGGAGCGGAACATGTTATGGTAGATTTCGCAGAAGAGGGAGTTCTGGAGAGGTTGAATCTGGGTGACAGAATGCATATTTACGCTTACGGTACAGGGATGAAGCTCACTAATATTGAAGGGGTAAAGGCAATGAACGTAAGCCCCAAACTGATGGAGGCATTAACTGAGGCAGGTATGGGAATCACCAGGGAGGGGAAGCTTCATATTGGCGTTGCAGTGAAAGTTCCTGCAAAGATAATGGGAAGCGGTCTCGGGCAGAATCACTCCTATAGCGGCGACTATGATATACAGCTTTTCGATGAGCAGGTGGTTGAAGAATACAACCTCAACAGTTTAAGGTTTGGAGATATTGTGGCCATAATTGATGCCGACAGCAGCTTTGGCCGCATCTTTAAAACAGGGGCGGTAACCATAGGAGTGATTACCCATAGCGGCAGTATCATTGCCGGTCACGGACCAGGGGTAACAACTCTTTTTACGTCCACAACCGGCAATATAGAACCTGTAATTGACAGTAACGCAAACCTGAAAAACCTGCTTTTCAAATAAAAGTTACCTGTACCTCTTTATCTCAGGTGGTACCTGAATCGCATATCGAGCCATAATATTCAACAGATCCATACCTGTGCAATTTATTGCTCTTTTTCGGGTTATTAAAGAATATTGTATTTTAGTGTAGTGAACCCTGACCATGCTTCGGCTGCCGCTCCTGACTTGTATTTTTGTTTTTTTTATAATGCTTCCCTTACGGGGGAATTCTACTGACACCCTCAAAATAGGTGAAGTAACTGTCTCTTCTGAACGCTCACCGGCAGTGTATTCACGCCTTTCCCGGATTGTTACGGTAATCGGTCATGAACAGATTCGTGAAAAACCGGCAGACAATATCCAGGGTATACTTGAATATGTTACCACTATAGATATAAGGCAGCGGGGTTCGCATGGAGTTCAGGCAGATTTGAGCATGCGGGGAGGATCATTCGAACAGGTGCTTTTACTGCTTAACGGAGTTAAGATCAATGACCCCCAGACCGGGCACCACAATTTCAACATACCGGTTGACGGGTTAGATATTGAAAGGATAGAGATACTGGAGGGACCCGGTTCGCGTATCTACGGCCCCAATGCGTTCAGTGGTGCCGTTAATATTATCACAAGGGAACCTGGGGAAAATATTTTAACCGGATCCATAAAAGGAGGGCAGTACGGATTCAGAAAAATTTATTTTTCCGGAGGCCTGGACACAGGCCCCCTGGCCAGTTATCTTTCCGTTGGGAATAGTACCTCCGGGGGGTTTACTGATAACACCGACTTTAATGCCCTTAACATTTTTTACAGGGGATCGGCAGACGCAGGGCCTGCATCGGTTGATATCCAGGCCGGTTACATAGACAAGGGCTTTGGTGCAAACAGTTTCTACAGCCCCCTTTACCCGGAACAATACGAAAAGATCAGCTCAACATTTTTAAACTTGTCAGTCCAAACCGGAAACCAAATCAGTCTCAGACAATCAGCTTGGATCAGAAGGCACTATGACCGTTTTGAGTTGTTCAGATATGAGAGACCCGACTGGTATGGGGGGCATAATTACCACATGACAGATTTAGCAGGGACCAATGCGATGCTGGATATACCCTGGTCAACCGGTAATTTTTCACTTGGGGCCGAAATTCAGACGGAAAGGATTTTCAGCTCAGTACTCGGAGAGAAACTCGATAACCCAAGGCCGGTAAGTGATGAAGAGGATGTTTTTTACAATTACTTTAAACAGCGCAACCAGTTAAACCTTACCGGCAGCGGAACAATAATACTGGACAAGCTTGCCTTTACCTCTGGGATGCTAGTAACCAGAAACGATTCCGGCGATTGGGGTTTATATCAAGGAACCGATGTGAGCTACGGCCTAAGCGATCATATAGGCTGGTTTGCCTCCTATAACCAGTCTCTCCGTATACCCTCTTTTACCGAAATGTATTACATCGGGCCGGTACACAGGGGAAACCCGGGCCTTAAACCGGAAGAGGCAGGTACCCTGGAGACGGGCTTAAGATACAGGGTGAATAACTGGCATGGCCATCTTGCTGCCTTTAACCGGAGAGGAAAGAATATTATTGACTGGGTCAGGAAAGAGGAAGAGCTGATCTGGGAAAGCCGGAATATCACCAGCCTCGATACATACGGACTTGAACTTGAGATTCAATGGAACAGGCCCGAAGGAGGAAGTTTCCCGGTTACAAATTTAAAGGCAGGCTATGCCTTTCTTGATATTTCAAAACAAAGTGAGGAGTATATCTCGGCATATGTACTGGATCACCTTAAACACAAAATTGTATCTGGAATTATAATGCCCTTGCATAAATCTGCCCAAATGGTACTGATGGCGGTTTACCAAAACAGGGCTGGTACTTATACTGAAGTGTTTACAGGCCGTGAGGTTGCTTATGACCCTTTTATCCTGTTGGACCTGGGTATTAATATAACAATCATTGATAATCTATACTTTTCAGCAGAGGCAAACAACCTTTTAAACACAATTTATACCGACATAGGGAATGTTCCGGTGCCGGGCCGGTGGATAAAGGCAGGAATCTCATTAACACTGCCGGGCAGATAGTTTTTTTGACAACCTGCCAGATCAGTAAATTGTCTATTCATGTCGGTGGGATTGATAACGGGCCTAAGATTATTTTAGTGATTGCATCCTTTTACTTTGCTTTTTCGCCTATTGGGCTTATTTTTGTTTCAGGTGTACCTGAGATCAAATGATTTCCATTGTAAGAAAAGATAAAAATCCTATCAATTGTCACGATCAGCAGATCGCATAACTTCATAAAATTCCTTTGCTATGCATATACTCACAGGCTTGCTTTTATCAAAGCTATTTGCAGGACAGGCCAAAATCAGGATATTCAGAGGATTTCGCGGAATCGTGGAGATAAAACATGCTATTCCCGGCCGCGTAAGGTATTATATCCCTGTTTTAAAAATGGATATGGAAAAGGGACAGTTACTTGAGCAACAACTTATGAAAGCTGTCGCTATCAAAGAAATAAAGGTAAATCCCCTTCTGGGCACGGTACTTGTTGGTTATGATGTGAGTAAGATAGATGAGGTAACACTCACTGGCGTGCTTGCCAAATTGCTGGGCCTGGAAAAAGAGCTTGAAAAAACACCCAGATCTTTAGTGGGTCAGGAATTGTCTAAAGTGCTAAAGTCTGCCAATAGCTCTATTTACGAGCAAACAGACGGTTTGCTGGATTTAAACACTGCCATTACCATCACGTTTTTATCTCTGGGAATATGGTCTATTGTCAGAAACCCTTCCATACTTCCTGCTGGTATAAGCCTGGTGTACTGGGCCTATAACAACAGCATGAAGCAACTGGAATAATAATGTTTAGTCTAAAACAAAAACAACGTTTGTATGATTGGTGAATGGGTAGCCAAAGCCCTTATTGTTTATGACCTAAATATACTAAGTGAGAAAGCGTTTATGTCCTGGCTGAAGAGACTTCAGGAATTGATCATACAAAGCGTCATGAAAGGAGTGAGGATCGTTGATCAGGATTGTATTGACAGAATTGCGTCACAGTTAACAGAAGAAGGTTATGCATTGGAAAAGTTTGAGCAATGAACCATTGCTTAAGTGCAGGGTTTTACATCATATTCCTGGCCGTATCCGGGTTGGATGCCAAGCCATCAGGTATCTTGATGGGTATGAAAATGATATCAGGGAGCGTATTCTCGAACTTGAATGGGTAAAACAGGTATCAATATCAGTTGTAACTGCTAATCTGGTGGTTTTCTTTGATGCTGAATTTGATTCTCCCGAACTCATTACCGGACAGCTGGAAGAGATTATTGCCTTATTTTCCATTCCTGCTCACCAGCGAGAGCGCAAAGAAAAAAACAAGCTTACCGTAAATGAGAGACGCCTGCAGGAAGAGCCGGTAGGCAGTCTGCTAGGCAATGTACTTATAGGGGCCGGAGCGCTTACCTATGCCATGATTACCCGCAGTGGGCAGGGTAAAGGCACATCGCTTCTCGGGCAATTGCTTGGCTTTACTTCGCTTACCAGTATCTCCCTGGCATTACCCATTATCAAAAGCGGCTTTGAATCTTTGCGTGATACCGGCAAACCCAATGCCGACACCCTGAGCAGTGCTGCGATTGTTGCCAGCCTGCTTTCAGGCAACACTATTTCTGCACTTACTATAATCGTGCTGGCAGATACAGCAGAGTTGATCACCGCATATAGTATGAATAAAACCCGAAGCGCTATTCATGATATGCTTTCTACGGGCGAAAAATATGTCTGGAAAGTTATGGATGACGATAATCTGATAAAAATTCCCGCCGATGAAATCCAGGTAGGAGATCATATTGTGGTTCATTCGGGAGAAATAATCAGTGTGGATGGCTATGTGATAAAAGGAAGAGGACTTGTGGATGAGTCATCCATTACGGGAGAATTTATGCCGCGTGAGAAAAAAGAAAATGAAAACGTATTTGCCGGAAGTGTGGTGAAAAGCGGCACCATCAGGGTTTTTGCCGAAAAAATAAAGGAAGATACGGCAGCAGCCCGAATCATACACATGGTGGAAGAAGCCACCTTGTACAAAGCACAGGTGCAAAATATGGCAGACAGATTTTCTGCCCAGCTTATACCATTGAATTTTGCCCTTGGAGCGATTGTATATCTTGTTACAGGCAATATATCGAGGGCGCTGAATATGCTGGTGATAGACTATTCCTGCGGGATAAGGCTTTCTACGGCAACAGCATTAACAGCAGCCATTTCAACAGCTGCGCGTAATGGTATCCTAATCAAGGGAAGTAATTACCTGGAAATGCTTGCCGAGACAGAAACCCTGATTTTTGATAAAACTGGCACCCTTACCGAAGGCAATCCCGAAGTGAAATCAGTTATTACCCTGATGGATAGTGTTTCTGAAAAAGAACTGCTATCCTTTGCTGCTGCTGCTGAAGAAACTTCTACCCACCCCATTGCCCATGCCATTCTCGAGAAGATGAAAACCAGCGGTTGGAAAATCCCCAAACACTGCGTGATAGATGTGGTAGTAGCCCGGGGGGTGAAAACGCAGGTAAAGAAAGATATCATAAGGGTGGGCAATGCCAAATTTATGAAAGAAAACGGCATTTCGCTTGATTCTGCAGGGGATGCGGTTTCCCGGCTGATGCTACGGGGCGAAAATTTTGTGTATGTTGCCAAAGGTGATACCCTGGCAGGGCTTATTGGCATTATGGATCCCCTGCGTGAGAACATGAAAAAGTCGCTTAACAGGTTACGGAATCTTAAAATAGATGACATCATACTGCTTACCGGAGATGTTGAGCAGCAGGCCGAAGTGGTGGCATCGCGTATGATGTTCGACCGGTTTGAATCAGAGCTGCTTCCGGAGGATAAGGCAAAATTTGCCCTGCAACTGCAGTCTAAAGGTTACAGGGTGGCCATGATAGGAGACGGTATTAATGATGCTCCCGCCCTGGCTTATGCCGATGTGGGAATAGCCCTGGGTAGCAAACGAACTGACCTTGCCATGGAAGCCGCTGATATAACCATCCGCAGCGATGATCCTCTTGCCATACCTGCTGTGATAATGCTTTCGCGAAGCACAATGAGCATCGTGCGGCAAAACTTTGCTACATCGATAGGGGTCAATAGTATTGGTCTTGTGCTGGGTGCAATGGGAGTATTACCGGTTTTCTGGGGTGCCGTTATCCACAATATGACCACCGTTGCCGTAGTGTCCAACTCATTACGGTTGTTCTTTTTTAATATGAATAAAACCCAACTCAGGTAAACATGGAATTATCAATCCACATATCTCACAATCTGCCAGGAAGAGTAAGGTTCCGGTTTTCACTACCGCTTCAGAATGCAGAAAAACTGAAACTGCATGTTATGGAGCATGAAGGGATTAACGAAATGTTCTACTCTCCTGTTACGCGAAGTATGCTGGTGCATTTCAACGAAAAGGTTGTAGACCTGCAGGAGATACTGATCCGTACAGCACTTGCATTTTCTCTTGAAAATCAGTTGAAACCTGTGCACGTTACCAGAAAAACCGAACGCCAGTTTATTACTCCCAAAGGAATTGTGGCAGGCTTAAGCATCATTGCCTCAGGGGCCATAACTCTTTTACTGCCCCGTTCGCCCTTTCAGAAAAGTCTGAACTGGCTGAGTGCTGTTACCACTGCAGCAGCAGTGCTTGAACATGCAGGCTACGATTACCGGAAAAAAGGAAGTGTAGATCCGGAGGTATTCTCCCTGGTGTTCCTGGCCAACCGGACGATTGCCGGAGGTAACCTTTTGTTTCCATCGGCTCTTACCTGGCTGGCAACTTTCGGACGGCACTTTTCACCCCTTGAGGGTGAGGGAATTTTGCTGAAAATTCGCAAAACAGGAGATAAAGAACAATACTACGAGGTAAATGTCTCCAAACTTGATGAGAAGACCCGGTATGTGGACTTACTGAATATATTTGCCGAAAAGTTTTTATCTTCGGAAACCGGTTTCGACAATACGATATTTGAGAAATCCAAAACACTTCTTAAATCTCATAACACCAACCTGGAGGGGATTGGTGAAAAAGTAAACCGCATAATTTTAAACTTTAATCAATAATACATACTATGAACACAAAAGGTAATTTAACAACAGGTATTTTTATCGGTATAGGCTTGTCGGTTGCAGCCTACTATTTTTACATGAAGAACAAGGACAAAGTAGATGTATTCCTAAAAAGCCAGGGCATACAGATTCCTGTTGCCTCGGGCGCAAAGGACTATGCAAGTATGAGCCTTGAAGAACTGGTAGGCACCAAAGAGCA
>SKND01000146.1 GCA_007120695.1 Bacteroidales bacterium
AACGATCTTAAAAAGATAGAACAACTGGGACTGGATAAGCTGCCGGTTTGTATAGCAAAAACCCAGAAGTCTCTGTCAGATAATCCCGAACTGCTGGGAAGGCCAAAAGATTTCGTAGTAACTGTGAGAGAGATCGAAATTGCAGCAGGTGCAGGTTTTGTAATTCCGATAACCGGCGACATCATGAGGATGCCCGGTCTGCCTGCCACACCGGCAGCCGAGAACATAGACATAGATGATGAAGGTAATATCTCAGGGTTACTCTGATATCACTTGCGCAGACATGCAGGGATTGCAAAAACGCAATACCCGGTAACAAGAGAGGCTGCCTTTTTGGGCAGCCTCTCTTGTTCTGATAAAGTTCATCTATTCCGGATGAATTGCTTCTACCGGACATACATCGGCACATGCACCACAATCGGTACATACTTCGGGATCTATTTTATAGATATCGCCTTCTGTTATTGCTTCTACGGGGCATTCGTCAATGCAACTGCCGCAAGCTGTGCAATCATCTGTTATTACGTAAGCCATTTTTTGTTGATTTTAGTTTATTTGTTGTAAAATGAAATTGAATGCAAATATATTTTCTTATTTAAAACAGTAAAATGATTTTATACTAATAATTGCTATTTGAATATAATTTAAATTAATCCCACTAAATGTTTTAACAAAATTGAGAGTAAAGTTAATACATAGAAATCTCATAAAAACTGCTTTATATCAGTTTTCAGGAAAAAACTTACCTGTTAAAGCTTTTCAAGAAAACAGATGGCCAGCCATGCAGGCAGGCTGCTTCCTGTCATTATGGCCTGCTCGTCAATATCAAAATCAGGCGCGTGGAGCATCCGTTTCGGCCTGCCTGTACCCAATCTGTAAAACACAGCAGGATACCTGCGGGCGAACCAGGCAAAATCTTCAGTTGTCATGCGCAAAGGCAGATCTTTTACCATGGATGCTCCAATAAACTGTTCCATCATATTTTTTGTCTCCATTGTTAATGCCGGGTCATTAATCAGTACCGGATAACCTTTACGTATATCGACAATGCATGATGCTCCCAGGCTGGCGGCGGTTTTTGTTGCGATGCCGGATATGATCTCATGCGCTTTTGCTCTCCATGTTTCATCCATAGTCCTGAAAGTACCTTCAAGGGTTACCTCTTTTGGTATCACATTGGTTGCCCCGCTTGCAATAAGCTTTCCAAAGCTTAGAACGGTTGGTATATGAGGTGGGGCAAAACGGCTTGATACCTGTTGCAATGCCACAATGATCTGCGCCATTGCCACCACGGTATCGGTAGTGGTATGGGGCATGGCTCCATGACCACCCTTGCCGGTAACACTTATATAGATTTCATCGCCCGATGCCATATAAAGACCCTGTTTGACTCCCACACACCCTGTCTCCAGTTCAGGCAGAACATGCTGTGCAATAACTGCCCCGGGTTCTCTTCCCTGGAACAGGTCTTCGTCAAGCATCATTTTGGCTCCTCCCGGAAGACTCTCTTCCCCCGGCTGAAAAACCAAAAAAACCGTACCCGAAAACTCCTCTTCAAGGCTTTTTATTATTCTTGCACTACCCAGCAGACAAGCTGCATGAACATCATGCCCGCAGGCATGCATGACCCCGGGGTTAACCGAACTGAAGGGCAGGTCAGTCTCTTCCCCTAAAGGAAGTGCATCCAGTTCGGCTCTCAGTGCAACACACCTGTCACTGCTGCTTTTTTTGCCGGTTATTGAGGCAACTATTCCTGTACCGGCAACCGGCCTGAAATCTATTTGATACTCTTCAAGCCTCTCTTTTATGAAACGGGATGTTTCAATCTCATTGAATGATAACTCGGGATGCTTGTGCAAATGTCTTCTTATTCTCACAACATCATTGAATCCTTCTTCTGCCTTTTTTCTTATCTTGTAAGCGAGGTCCATCTTTTAATTTGTATTTTTGCAAATATAATGATCCTTGTGTCCGGAAAATAATATTACATAGTATAAATCATAATATTGTGGCATCAGCGTAACTTATTATATTTTTAAAAACTGACTACTCTTATGCAAATAAATAAAAATCTGTCTGCTGTTGCCATACTGTTGTTTTTTTGCTTTACTGCATTTTCGCAGCAAAGCGATCCGTCTGTCCATTTTGTGGAGAGCCAGTATAATTTCGGCAAGATAAAGGAAAACGACGGGGAGGTAAAGCATAAGTTTAGTTTCATTAATAAAGGTGAAGAACCTCTTATATTAACAAGTGTAAGAGCAGGTGGCGGGTTTGAGGTAATTCAATATACAGGGAGTCCTGTTATGCCCGGTGATTCTGGCTCGGTGGAGATCATGTTCAATCCTGCGAATATGCACGGAAGGTTCAACAGGGCAATTACTGTTACTGCAACCGGCAGACCTTCGGCCGTTACACTCAGGCTGCTGGGTGATGTGATTCCGGGGGAGAAGTCTTTAGAGGAGCTTTTTCCTCAGCAGATCGGCAACCTGAGGCTCAGATCAAATCACATTTCATTTGGAAGGATATCACCCGGTTTAATCAGTAATGCCACCATGGAGACCCTGAATCTTTCTGATGAGTCGCTGGAAATATCATTCGGGCAGATTCCGGCGCATATAAAAATGGAAGCTGTTCCGCGAAAGCTTTCTCCCGGAGCAAAGGGTTTAATAACGGCTGAATGGGACGGAACCCTTGTTGATGACTGGGGTGTTATAACCTCACATGCACGGGTCCTTATAATCGGGGGCTCTCCCGGCAGGGATGTAATATACCTGAGTGCCAATATACAGGAAGATTTCTCTGCAATGAGTGATCAGGAGAAAGCTGTTGCACCGGTAATTTATTTTGAAGAGAGGGTGTTTGATTTTGGCGCTCTCAGACATGGCGAGAGCATTGATCATGATTTTGTTTTTACCAATAACGGCAAATCAGATCTTATCATAAGGAAAGTAAGGTCCGGGTGCGGCTGCACAGCGACAGAGCCACAAAAAACAGTATTGAAACCTGGAGAAACCAGCAGCATAAAGGCTGTATTTAATTCAAGGGGATTCAGGGGAAGACAAAACAAGGGTATCACAGTAATAAGCAATGATCCCGCAAATCCATCAGTTTTACTAAGGATTACGGGCGATGTTAATACAGAATAAGCAGCAGATGGACCACAAACAACCGGAAAGGAGTGCATTATCGGTTAATAAAGGAGTAGAACAGCCTCCTTCGGTTAACCTGAATACTCTTAAGAAATTCAGAAACAGGCGAAGGAACAGGATAAGTGTTGAAAAATACAAAGAAGGAATTATTGAGGGAAATATTAGTATTCTCAGTCAGGCCATAACTCTTATAGAGAGCTCACTGCAGGAACATCAGGAAATTGCAGGAAGGCTGGTGGAAGAGTGTCTTCCATACAGCGGAGAATCTGTGCGGATCGGTATTACAGGTGTTCCGGGAGTAGGAAAGAGTTCATTCATTGAGAGTTTCGGCAGGATTCTGACAGGAAAGGGCACGAAGCTGGCAGTTCTTGCCGTTGATCCGACCAGTGAGCTGTCCAGGGGCAGTATTCTGGGTGACAAAACCAGGATGGAGGAGCTTTCGGCCGACCCGCGGGCATTTATAAGACCATCACCTTCGGGAGGTTCTCTTGGCGGTGTTGCTAAAAAAACGAGGGAAAGCATAATATTATGTGAGGCTGCAGGTTTTGACAGCATAATTGTTGAAACCGTAGGAGTAGGTCAGTCGGAGACTGCAGTTCATTCGATGGTGGACTTTTTCCTTCTGCTTATGCTTGCCGGAGCAGGCGATGAATTGCAGGGTATTAAAAGGGGGATAATGGAGATGGCTGATATGATAACAATAACCAAAGCAGACGGCAACAACAGGTATCCTGCTGAGCTTGCCAGAACTCAGTATCAGAGTGCATTACAGTTGTTCCCTCCTGCAGATTCAGGATGGCGGCCAAGGGTGCAGACCTGTTCATCAGTAACAAGGGAGGGATTGCAAGACATACATAGTTCTATAGTGGAATACGTTGAGTATACTAAAAATTCCGGCTATTTCATTAAGAACCGCATGGAGCAGGCTCTTTACTGGATGCATGAGAGTATTGACCAGCAGTTGAAGGCCGGGTTCTATAACGATCCGGTTGTCAGCAGGAGACTGAAGAGCATAAGCAACGATGTTGTTGAAGGAAAGGTTTCCAGCTTTAGCGCTGCGGGAATATTGTTGAAACAATATCTCGACAGGCAGGGGGAAGATTGATCTTTACATTAAAACTTTCTATTGTGAAACATAATATCAATATCAAGAACAAGAAGGCATCATTCAATTTTGAATTTGTAGAGAAGTTTGTTGCAGGCATTGTGCTGGGAGGGACCGAGATTAAGTCTATCAGGTTGGGTAAGGCCAATCTTGTTGATGCGTATTGCTATTTTACAGGAGATGAGTTATGGGTAAGCGGTATGCATATTGCCGAGTATTCTTTTGGCAGCTATAATAATCATGATCCCGGGCAGGACCGGAAACTGTTACTGAACAGGCGTGAACTAAACAAGCTAAAGAAGAAATCTCAGGAGAAGGGGTTTACAATTGTTGCGACCAGGCTGTTTATAAATGATCGCGGACTGGCGAAGCTGGAGATAGCCCTTGCAAAGGGGAAAAGAGAATATGACAAGCGCCAGGATATAAGAGCCCGCGATACCAAAAGAGAACTTGACCGTATTCGAAAGGTATAGGCTACTGGGAGAAGAAGAAATCGTTCAGCTCATATATATCCTCCCTGGTAAGTCCTGCATCACCGTCAAAAAAGAGGTCGATCGCCCTTATCAGTTCTCCGAATGAAATATATCCGTCTCCATCGGTGTCAAGGAATTTAAACTTGTCGGGTATGCCTGAATAGCTGCCCGGGGTGAAACCGGTATGACTGTATGAACCCGGCGACGGAAGCAGGTCAACTTCATTTCTGGAAATTGCCTCCTCACTTCTGCCAAGAATTTCAGCAAGCTCTTCGGGGGTTATCTCCTGTCCGTGTTCGTTGACAAAGGCTCCCGGCCTGGTATCCGGTTCAAGGTCCCTGTAATCAGGAACTCCGTCGCCATCGCTGTCGATCGGACAGCCATATTCGTCAACTTCAACACCGGGGGGAGTATTAGGACACCTGTCCCAGAAATCGAACACCCCGTCGCCGTCTTCATCTTCAATGAGTGTATAGTCAAATTCCACATCGGCATACAGTCGCTCAAGAATTATTGTTGTCGGATCAGAGAAGAGGTCGAGGTGAAAGGTGATATAGGAGTAGGAGAAGCGGTCATTCCTTTTATTTCCCTTGATGCTGTTACCTCCGGAACCTAAATTGTCAATCATATCGGTGAAGGTGAAATGCATTGAACTGCCTATTCTCATGTTAACCCTGTCAGATATCCTGAAGTCAATTCCATAATCTACGGGTATTGCGAAGGATATTTGCGGATAATCACCCATACCGTAAAGGTTGGCACTCCTCAGATCGGTTTCATACACATAATTTCGCTGGATCATGATACTCTCATGGGCATTTGGTGCGTTTTCGGGAATGTTCCTGATGGTGCCGTCTGTCCAGTAGTTGTACCGTCGGCCCTGTGAATCATAAAGGTCAGCCTTTGAATTAAACTGGAAAGATTCAGCTCCTACCGACACAAACGGAGTTATCCATCTTCCGGAGCTGAGAAAATGGTCGAACGAGTATTCAAAGTTGATGCCGAAATTGATGATCTCTGACCTGAAATTGAGGTTCCTGAGAGGGTCTTCAAATGATCTTTCATTGCCGGAAAGATTCCCGTAAATCATAAAAAAATTGAGCCGGTAATATCTCCGGTTGTCCAGGAAAGTAGAGACATTGACCTTGAAACCCGGTTGTGTACCTATCATATTGCTGTGAAAGTCATTTACGTCTCCCAAAAAATTGAAAGTGCCCAGGCCAAACGCCATGACGGGCTTATATACCGGGTCTTCCGCTTCAACCTCTTCAATTAGCATACGTTCAAATTCATCATCTTCATCAATCTGCCCGTAGACTGAATTTACGGTTAGGATTAAAATGATCAAAGAGAATATTAAATGGTATGAATGGTTCATATTTACTAAGCTCAACCGGTTTTATCCTGTTTTATTTGTACCATCTGTGGTTTGCAATAATAAGAGCTTCCTGTACCGTAATTCTTGTTCCGTCATTATATGCAGCCACAAATGCATCTGCCACCGGAGTGTTGTTCCATATTTCAACCCTGTAATCCCTGGCCGACCTGTAATCATCGAATGATCCTACCGAATACTTTATCCAGCCTTCATGGATCTCTGAGCGAACTTCATTTTCAATTTTGAGTCTTCCGAAATATCTGACTGGATCTATCTCCCTGCGTCCTGCGGCAAGCTGCACCCTGTAGTATATTCCTGGTTCTGCTAAAAGTGGATTGGTTATCCCGACACCCGGCCTTGCAACCGGCCTGGACGGATCATCGGTTATCGCCTGTGCGGCTTCCCTGCGTCCCGGTCGGGCAGCAGTAGCTACCGATGCCGTTGCTGACGGAATCTGGGGACTTATTGCCCCGGAGGGCACTGAAGCGATCAGACGCTGAAGGCCTGCCTCATCAAGTTCACTCAGATCTTCTTCTTTGTTTATTATCTGCCTGCTTGCGGTTATATCATTATGCATAAATGAGAACTCGCCCGTTACCTCTGGTGTAAGACCCTCATCATTTTGGGGTATAAGCCTGTAGGACACCATAAAATTTTCTTCCATAGGCAGATTTCTCCAGATTATCCTGGCTTTCTGATCGGAAAATGAGAAGATTCCCTCTTTACTGTCCATTTCAACTGCAGCAAATCCCACCGGTATATTCTCTTCAACTTTGGCAAAATAGTTTCTGTCACCCTTATTGATAAGGATATTTACAATATAACCCAGGTCATTATCTGCCACCGGTTGCTGCCTGAAGGCTATTACTTCACCCGTGGGATCGGCTGAGGGGGCAGGTGAAAGCAGTCTCTGGCTGGACTCACTTACATCAACCACCAGTCTCTCATCTATGCCGGGCGACTGGTTTATTGTCAGCTGTGTGCCTGTTGCACCGGCCGAACGGCGCTGGTTATTGTCAATATAACTGAAGGTCCCGTTAAGAGTGAGATTTCCTTTCAGACGTTCGTTAATGTGAATCCTGTACCGGATATTTATCACTTCCTGCTGAGGAAGGCTTAACCAGATCATCTTAACTGTGTTGTCTTCAAAAGAAAAATTCATGTCGGCCGGATATACGGGCGATGCAGTGACACCATACGGAAGTTCCTGCTGGAATCTTGCAAACCCGGTGAGGCCGGATTTATTCAGTTCGATATCCACCTCTACGGTGCTGCCTGCCTCTGCCAGCGTGGGAGCATTGATCTGAAGGTGAACGTCTCCGGTCGATAAGTTGCTGATTAC
>SKND01000188.1 GCA_007120695.1 Bacteroidales bacterium
GGCCCCCTTTTGCCCTTTAATACGCGACTTAAGATTTTCATGGACGGCTATCACCCCCAGTCCGATCCAGATGGCAAAGGCGTAAAAACTTCCGGCATAAGCATAGTCCCTCTCCCGCGGCTGGAATGGGGTCTGATTAAGGTAGAGCACTATGGCAACTCCCGTAAATAAAAACAACAGGGATACCACCAGGAAATCCTTTCTGTTTTTCTGAAGCTGCATAAGCAGTCCCACCAACCCCAGTATCAGCGGCAGCATATAGTATTTGTTCCTTGCTTTATTGTTTTGGTACCGTTCGGGCAGTCCGTATTGTGGTCCGAGTCTTGCCTCGTCAATCATATGGATTCCTGATATCCAGTTCCCCTCCAGGATACCACCTTCACCCTGGATGTCGTTCTGCCTTCCTGCAAAGTTCCACATAAAATAACGGAAGTACATATGTCCAAGCTGATACCTGGCAAAAAACCGCAGATTCTCGATAAATGTTGGTTTGTTAATGATTTCTGTTTCGCCGTTATCTCTGGTTACCCTTACCGGGCGGCCTTTAACCTGCCCCCATTCCCTGTAGGCTCTAACATGATCCGGATCGGAGCTGTACATACGCGGAAACAGAGTCTTGAATCTGCTGTCGTAATTGTAGCTGAAGCTCTGCCTGGCAGAAACATATCTGCCGTCTTGTTTGATATAAGCCGGTCTTCCTTCCTTATCGCCCGTAACAGGTGCATTGTAATACTGTCCGTGTAAAAGGGGCCTGTTTCCGTACTGTTCCCTGTTAAGGTAATAAAGAAGGGAAAAGACATTGTCCGGACTGTTCTGGTCCATCGGAGGATTTGCCAGCGAACGTATTACAACAAGGCTGAATGAAGAGTAGCCGATAAGTATGACGGTTATCCCCAGAAAAATAGTGTGAAGCAGAGGTTTGCGGTTCTTGCGGGTATAAATAAGCGCGTACACAAGAAGGGAAACACCAATCAGCAGATAGACAATTACCCCGCTTTTAAAAGGCAGTCCCAGCTTATTTACAAAGTAGAGCTCAAACCAGGAGGCGGCGACAATCATTCCGTGAATTATTCCGTACATGAAGCTTAGAAGAAGAGACGCCGAAAGGGCTGCGGCAGCCAGAATACCCTTGATGGTGGGGGTATACTTTTTAAAATAAAACACAAAAACGATCGCCGGAATTGTCAGGAGGTTCAAAAGATGCACCCCTATCGACAGTCCCATCAGGTATGCTATAAGTATCAGCCAGCGGTTTGCATATTTTTCGTCTGCTACATTCTCCCATTTCAGAATAGCCCAGAATACCACAGCTGTAAAAAATGATGAGAGAGCATAAACTTCTGCCTCAACGGCCGAGAACCAGAAGGAGTCTGAAAAGGCATAGGCCAGGGCACCCGTAAAACCTGATCCTAGTATAATTATAATATTTGTTGTTGAATAAGTGTTATTTCCGGCAAACATTTTCTTCGCCAGGTGAGTGATGGTCCAGAACAGAAACATTATGGTAAAAGCACTTGCCAGTGCTGACAGAATATTTATACTCAAAGCCACCCTGCTCACATCACCTGCAAAGAGGCTGAATAATCTTCCCAGGAGCATATAGAGAGGAGCCCCGGGGGGATGGCCGATCTGAAGTTTATAGGCAGCGGTGATGAATTCGCCGCAATCCCAGAAACTGGCTGTAGGTTCAACTGTAAGAATATAAACCGTTGCTGCCAGCAGAAATGCCAGCCATCCGCCGATAATATTGGCCAGGTTATATCTTTGCATCAGGGTTGATTCAAATATGGAGTGATTATTTCTATAAGTTGCTTTTTTGTGAAGGGCTTGCTTATAAAATCGTTGCAGCCGTGGGCAAGAGCTTTTTTCTTGTCAGTCTCTGTACTATAGGCTGTCTGTGCTACTATTGGAATATCAGGCATAATCTCCCTTATTTTATATGATGCTTCAAGCCCGTTCATTACCGGCATTTTGATATCCATCAGAATAAAATCTATTTTTTGATCTGATCTGCACAGACCAACCGCTTCGCTGCCGTTATAAGCACGAGTTATTTTGAGGTCAAGCCCCGACAGATATTCTTCAATAAGTAAGTAATTAAGATCTTCATCTTCGGCAATTAAAATTGTTTTTGATCTGCCTTCATCAGTTATCTGGACGGATTTATTTTGAGTATCTGTATTGGGAACTAAATTATATGGAACAGTGAAATAAAAAACAGATCCCTTGCCGGTTTCGGAGGTAAGCCATATTTCGCCGCCGAGCATTTCAATGTAAACTTCTGATATAGACAGTCCCAGCCCCGAGCCACTTGGAAGTTTGGATTTTGAATATTCAAACTGCCTGAAGGTTTTAAATATTTCTTTGTGCATGTTTGCCGGAATACCGGTTCCTGTGTCGCGCACAAAAAACCGGACAAAGCCGCTGTTTATCTGATAGCCGAAAACCACCTCTCCACTGCTGGTAAATTTCAGTGCGTTATCTACTAAATTGACCAGTACCTGCAAAAGCTTGGTTTCGTCGCATCTAATATTTGCATCTTCATCACATAGCGGTGTTTCGAAGCTCAGCGAAATATTCTTATTTTCCGCGAAAGCGGAAAATCTCTCAAATGTTAACCGGCATAGTTCATTTACATTGGTCTCTCCGGTATTTATCTTGTCCTGACCGGCCTCAATTGTAGCTATACTGATAATATCTGTTATAGTCGAGAGCAACTGTTTGCTGCTTTGAATAATGACATCGGTGAAATGCATTCGTCTTTCAGGCAGCAAGGCCGGATCGTTCAGAAGCTCCGAGAACCCGATTATTGCATTCATCGGAGTCCTGATCTCGTGAGAGATATTTTGAAGGAATGCCGTTTTAAGCCGGTCACTTTCCTCTGCCCTCTCTTTGGCCTTAATGAGTTCATGGTTTTTATGTGAACTGGAAATTAATGAAGGTAATTGCTTAATATATTGGTCATGTTTGGTAATATATTCAGTGGCCCCAATTTTAAGCGCCAGGACTGCAAGTTCTTCATTACCCATACCGGTGACAACTATTATCGGAATGTTGTTCTTAAGCTGCTGACGCATAACTTTAATAAAATCCAGGGCATTTAATCCAGGAAGGTTGTAATCCATCAGTATTACATTGTATCTGTTTGGATTCTCACCTGCCGGATCCAATACAGAGATTGCTTTTTCGGCAGTGCGAATAACTTCAACCCTTATGTGAGGTGCATAGTCATGGAAATGCCGGACGGTAAGATCTATATCTGCCAGATGGTGCTCAATATATAATACGTTGATTATTTCAGAGTCCTTGTGAATATTTTTTTTATAATTTTTTACAGCATTATCTATTATTTCCGGCAATTGATTGTAATAATCAATGTGCTTTACCATGTAATCGTCGGCACCTGCCTTCAAAGCAGCTGCTGCAACTTCCTCATTGCCTGTACCTGTTAGCATTATCACGGGTAAATGAATTTTCGACTCCCTGATCCTGCCAAGCAGGTCCATGCCACTCCCATCCGGGAGTTTCATATCGAGAAGGGCTATATCATATTTGGTTTCGGATTCGAGCAGTTCTGAGGCCCTTTTGATATTTACGGCAATATCAATGATGCTGCATGGCAAAAATTCATTTATCTTCCGCCGTGTCAGATCAGCATCAAAAGGGTTATCTTCAACAATTAGTATATGCATCTATAATAATTCTAATTATGTCAGGTTAATTCTAAATCAACTATTCCGGTTTGTTCAGCACACACCAGTATAACTCAATTTGCCTGGCAACGTCAATAAACTTGTCAAAGTTAACAGGTTTTACAATATAGGAATTGGCACCGTACTGGTAGGCTGTCTTAACATCAGAAGATTCTTCAGAGGTTGTTAGTATCACAACAGGGATGGTTTTGTATTGAGGATGAGATTTATATACCTTCAGTATGTCCAATCCATTGATCTTTGGCAAATTCAGGTCCAGCAGTATAACTACAGGGTGTATTTTCCCCTGCTCCCATTTCTGAACATACTCCAGGGCTTCTTCCCCGTCCCGTGCTATATCGATTGGGTTTAAGAGCTTCTGCGTCTTAAAGGCACGCAGAGTTAAATCAAGATCTGCAGGATTGTCTTCAACAAGTAGTATAGGGCTATCGGAATGTGATGTCATACAAGTAATTTTATATAGGTATTTCAATAAAAAATGCCGAACCTGAATCCGGTGTACTTTCAGCGCGAACCTTGCCTCCCATTTTTTTCATTGCCTTTTTGACCATTGCCAGACCTATGCCTGTGCCAGGGTAATCCTCCGGCCTGTGCAAACGCTGGAATATTTCAAAGATCTTATCCCGGAATTTAATATCAAATCCAATCCCGTTATCTATAACGCATATTTCCCAGGAGGACTCATTTTTTTCGGCAGTGATGGTAATGACAGGCTCCGGTTTCCGGGCAGAGAATTTTATCGCATTATCAATCAGGTTACGAAGTACCAGTGTCAGTCCCCTTTGATCAGCCATAATATCTACATCAGGAACCCTTGTTTTCATTGTGAATCCTTTTGATTCCAGGTCGTCACCATAAACAGACAATACCGACTCAACAAGGGTCAAGAGATTTATTTTTTCCCTGGTGCTTTGGGTTACTTCCAGTCTTGAATATTCCAGCAGATCGTCAATAAGCTGGTTCATCTGTATGGTCGAGCTGCGTATGGTTTCAATAAAAAACCTTGCTTCATCATCAAGGCTGCTTCCGTAATTGTCAAGCAGAAGTTTACTGTAGCCGTCAATTCCCCGAAGGGGGGCTTTAAGGTCATGTGAAACTGAATAGGTAAAGGTTCTTAATTCACTGTTAACAGAGTCGAGCTGGGCAGTTCGTTCTTTTACCCTTTTCTCAAGATCAGTCTGAAGATTTACATTTTCAACAGATATGGCCGCAGCATCAGCAAGAGTCTGTAATAACCGGACCTCAATTTCAGTAGGGGCGTAATTTGTTTTCCAGTAACTTCCAATTGTCGCCAGGGGTTCATCAGTATTAACGGGGACCATGGTCAGGCTCTTTACGAAAGTTGTTCTGTAGAAATCTTTATCTATCCGGTCATCCTGGTAGACGTCTGCAATTATTGCAGGCTTGGAGTTCTGCATTACCCATCCTCCAATACATTCTGACATTAAGAATTTTCTGCCTTGCCAGAGTTGGGATATGGCATCTTCTGCGGCATAATAACAATATTCATTATCCCGAAAAACTATAGTGGCACCATCGGCATTCACCAGTTGTCTTGCAGATGAGGTTACGATCTGCTGTATGGCTTCGATTGATCTTGAGGATGCAAGCTTCTTTACAGATTCGGTCAGCAATTCAAGTCGCCCGTTAAGCGTTTTAATCTCAATCTCTTTTCTCTTGCGGTCGTTGATAACTTCAGTGTACAGAATTATGCCGCCTACAGATCCGTTTACATCGTACCATGGCCTGCATACCCAGCGTGTCCAGTCTTTGCTCCCGTCCTGTCTTTCAAATAAGTCCTCTTCCGATCTCAGTACTTCTCCCGCAAGAGCTCTTTTGTGCACTTCTTTCCACTTGGGGGGAATATCGGGAAAAACCTCATAATGATGTTTCCCTATAATATCTTCTTCCCTGACTCTATACTCCTGAAGATATCGTTTGCTGACATAGATATAGTTAAGGTCGCTGTCATGAATTGCAATCGCACTGGTATCATGCTCAACAATATATCGCATCAAATCATGTGAATGTATAAGTGCCTCCTCTGCTTTTTTGCGCTGGGTTATATCCCTGTTGGATACCCTTCTGCCGGAGAAAACGCCTTCTTTATTGTAAACGGGCCTGCAGCTATGCGTAATCCATCTTGTTTCTCCGTTTTTGGATATAATCCTGAATTCCATATTATATGTATCACTTGCATTATCATGGATTTCGGTAAAATGTTCTCTCGCTTCTTTATCATCGTGATGGATAATTTCCCTTATTAACCCGGGGTTATTCGTAAATTCTTGTGGGGAATAGCCTGTCAGCCTTTCGCATGAAGGAGAGATAAAACCTGCATTGCCGTTTGGCGCTATCAGGTATACCCAGTCATTTGAGGTTTCGGCAATCATCCTGTACTTTTCTTCACTCTTCTGGAGCCTCTTTTCGGTCTCCTTATTTTGGGTAATATCCATTATGTTACCGAAAACCCTGGTTATTTTGCCTTTCTTCTTTTCTGCCTTTGCTATGGTACGCACCCATATTTTTTTGCCCTTTGCAGTTACCATCTGCAGCTCAAGGTCGTAAGGGGCACCTTTTTCTACTGTGTTGCGGAATGCCGACGATATTTTTGCCCTTTCCGGGGGAGAATAAAAATCCACATTACGGTTGATATCATTGGGATCATAACTCTTTGCCACGCCATATATCCTGTAAATCTCATCGGTCCAGAACATTTTACCGCTATTGACATCATATTCCCATGCACCTACCTTTGAGACCTTCTGAATCTCTTTCATAAGGCGATGTGTTCTTTTTAAAGTTTCATCAGGTAAGCTCATTGTATCGTTTCTTAATTTCTAAATGTACGAAAAAGTAGATAATATGACTCATTTTTCAGATTCTAAGGGTCATGTAAAACCGATTATTTTGGGTAATATTGACATTTTCGTTTCAGGTAGTTGTAAACCATTGATATGGCAGATTATAAAATATTCAAAAGATTGATGCTTATTGCCATTGCGCTGGTTACGTTTTTTAATGGCGCTGACGGGCAGTACGGCAATGAATTATATATGGCCGACAAGGAGATTGTGCCGGCCGACAGTCAGCAGCTTTTTCTGCGTTTTGGCAATGCTACCTTTATTGACAACAAGGAATTCTTCAACCCTTATCAACCAGGTTATACTTTGATAGGATACTTTATCCGTCCGGTTGTGGAGTATTATCCGGGATCAAATACCCGGCTCAGTGCGGGAATACATCTTCTTAAATATTCAGGTCTTGGAAAATATCACCAGGCCGTGCCGTTGTTTACATTTCATCACAGGTTCTCCGGCGGGCTTGAGATGGTTGTGGGATCCCTGTACGGATCACTCAACCATGACCTGATAGAACCACTTTTTTCTTTTAACCGTTTTTTTACCCATCATAATGAAAGTGGTCTGCAGTTTCTGGTAAACCGAAGATTTATCGAAGCCGATATGTGGTTAAACTGGGAGAGATTTATATTTTCAGGAGACCCTTTTCAGGAAGAGTTTACAGCAGGATTTTCATCCAGGGTTTTTCCGGGCGACAGGGAGGGGGGACTCCGGTTTGAGATTCCTTTACAGTTAGTTGCAACACATAAAGGGGGGCAAATTGATGCTTCAGATGAACGTCTTCAGACTCTCGTGAACGTGGCCCTGGGCCTGCATGCAGAACTGGACCTGGATAACTCTTTTGTTGAGATGATCGGCTTCAGGGGATACCTGGCAGGCTTCAGGGATCTTTCAAATCATATAAGACACCATTACGATTCCGGATGGGGATTTTATCCAAATGTTGTGTTGAGAACCAGGTTATTTGAAGCGGGTGCTGGTTACTGGTTAGGGAATAAATTTGTTTCACCGAGAGGTGAGCCTGTTTTTCAATCTGTTTCACAGGTTGATCCCTTCTTTGTTGAAGACCATCGGCAATTGCTGACTTCCAAATTAGTATTTAACCGCCGCCTGGTCAGGGGTGTCAATATGGCCTTGAGGTTTGAACTTTATTATGACCACCCTGCCAGACAATTTGACCACACCGGCGGACTCCATATAGTTATAGATCAACGTTTCTTCCTTACAGGGGTTAAGAGAAAGTAGTGTAATTTCCGGAGAGGTTCCGGCCTTCGGTAATAAACCGCCAGGGTTTATCTTTCCATACGGGTCCGGCGTAATCTATGCCAATCCTCGGTGTTGCTTTGTATGGTGGATTGAAATTTGTGCGCTCAAGCCATATCCTGTGTGAGGAGTCCAGGTCTTCACCGTTATAGCTTTTATCAATACCAAGTGATCTTGTAAGTCGCCCGGGACCCTCAATGTCATTAACACCCCTTAAAAGGACAGCCTGGGGGGATCCTTGTATGCCTGTTACAATGTTCATCATCCAGTGCATTCCATAGACCAGGTAAACATAAAGCACCCCACCTGTCTGATACATCATTTCTGTACGCGGAGTACGTCCTTTTCTTGCATGGCAGGCCAGATCCTCCTCTCCCCTGTAAGCTTCGGTCTCTGTAATTATAAAGGATTCCCTCAGGCCATTTTTGGGAATTACCAGCTCCATTCCAAGCAGTGCCGGGGCAATATCAAGAGCATCCCCGACAAAGAATTTCCTGTCAATCCTCCTGTTCATTGTCGGGATCATATTGCTCCTGCCCGAAAATAAACAATGCATAGAAAAGGGCAAAGAAGGTAGCACCTGCCTGGGTTTCTATAGTGTCTTCGTTAAGCATAGACAGAAGTGCAATACAGGCAAAAATAAAAGGAAGTATCTGTTGTTCTCTTTTTTCCAAAAAGAAGGGAGCGATCATACCGAACATAACTATTATAAAACCGATAATTCCAAAACTTATAAAGAAAGTGATAAACTGGTTATGAGCCCTGAGTTGCCACTCCGGAGCCAGTTCTGTTTCGTTCTCTTTATACTGCCTTTCGTATGCAAGAGCTACATCTCCGGTACCTACTCCGAAAAAAAAGTGTTGTTTAATAATATCATAACCCGTTTTCCAGTATTCAAATCGTTGTGCCAGCGAGTGGCCGCTGGGATTGCCGCCTTTTCTGTAATTGTCTATCTCCCATATAAGCTGGTATATTCGCGGATAGATCCACTTATTGTTTTTGTAGATGTGATTTGCCACGCCTCTTTCGATATTCATGATATCAGTCTCTGTCAGTTGCGCCACACCTGCCGAATCCTTATCCATTCCCAGCGAAGTTAGGTATCGGATAAGAGTATGCCTGAGATCATGCCCCTGAAGATCCTGTTCCCAATAGTCAATGCTGCTCCTTCGGTTCCACTCCCTGCCAAGCTCTGTTTCAGCAATATTTATCCACACAAAGTTGCCGTTTTCAATTTTCCGGTTTTCGGGATAATGGACATATGGATTGCCTGAGGGGGTAAAGTATTTTAGCTGGTCTTCGCCTATTTCTCCCTTTGAGAATGAAATAATCACGAAAAGTGTATAGACGGACATCAGAGATATCAGGCCTGACAGACCATAGAGCAACGGATAACGGATATACCAGTATCTTTTTTCGAACCGGGGAGAAAATCTGAGAAGAAACAGAAAACCTGTGATTATAAAGATCATTATTCCCGTAACGGACTGGAGTATAAATAAAAATAGCATTAGCCAGCCCAGCGCGATCCACAATCCGTTACGGACAATCCTGTTCCATTGGAATGACCCGGTTACCAGCATATAGAGAAGACTGAATATGGCTATATTAACAAGCAATGACAGTCTTATATGCGAAATGAAAAGTGATATTTCACGGAAGTCGGCTATGGTGTGGATAGTCTGCTTTGATAATGTATAGATGCTGAAGAGGGAACTTATTATCAGTGTTCCCGTGAACACAAGGAGAATAATTTTGAGTTCATTCTCCCTCAGTTTCCTCCCGGTTCCTATAACGAGCGGTAATATCAGTATGGGAAGCTTTATCTTAAGATCCTTCAAGGCATATGCAAAATCCTGTGTATGGACAAGCCATAATATATGGACAAGGAAAATCAGGAGGAATATAAAAAGTGATTTTCGTTCAAGTACAAGCTGAAGTTTATTTTTGATATTATCTTCGGCGATCCAGTTTGCCGCAAGGATTATTTGCGAAAGGGTAACCATGAAAGGGGACAGGGGGAGACTTGCAGCAAGCAGCAGAATACCCCCTATATAGATATACGAATGCAGGGCGGCGCGGTTGATATTCATCTGATGTGAAATTCATTTATTTTGTTTGCAAAAAGGCTGATGAGGGATTCATCCTGAAATAAAATAAAACTGCTGAATTTCTGAATTATTATTGCTGAAAGACATATTTTCTTTTACTTTTTCCGGATAAGCCGGTTTAAATATAAAACAAATGGTCCGGATAACCAACCGGTAAGCGCTTAACAAAACTAAAGGAAAAATTGTTAATAAAATTATTAAATAAATAAAAATAATTGTATTTTTGCAGACCATTTATCAAGGGTCTCAGATTCAAACATCAGGATAATAATCAAAATATTACAATCAAAGTGGATACATTAAGTTACAAAACAGTTTCAGCCAATAGGGCTACAGTCAAAAAGGAGTGGGTAATTATAGATGGTGCAGACCAGGTTCTTGGCCGGTTATCATCTATTGCCGCTGTAATTTTAAGAGGCAAACATAAGCCGGATTTTACTCCACATGTTGATTGCGGTGATTATGTTATTGTTATAAATGCCGATAAGATAAGACTTACCGGAAACAAAGCAGATCAGAAATACTATATTCATCATACCGGGTATCCCGGCGGACAGCGCAAAGTGCCTTATTCAAGGCTGAAAGCAAGAAAGCCGGAGGCAGTGATTGAGAAGGCCATAAAAGGTATGCTCCCAAAGAATCGCCTTGGAAGCGAGATGTTCAGGAATCTTCATGTTTATGCCGGTAGCGATCATCCTCATGAGGCACAGAAACCCAAAACAGTAAATTTTGATTCAATCAAGTAATACTCAGATATGGAAGTCATCAATTCAATAGGACGGAGAAAGGCCGCGGTTGCAAGAGTTATTCTAAATGATGGAAAAGGAAATATTACCATCAATAATCGCGTATTAAAGGAATATTTTCCTAACCCGCAATTGCAGTACGTAGTGGAACAGCCACTGAATGTGCTGGAGGCAGCCGGTAAATACGATATAAAAGTTAATCTTGATGGCGGCGGAGTAAAGGGACAGGCTGAAGCACTGCGCCTTGGTATTGCCCGCGCCCTGGTCAAACTAAATCCGGAAAATAAACCTGCTTTAAAAGCCAGCGGATTCCTTACCCGCGATCCCCGCGAGGTGGAAAGGAAGAAACCCGGACAGCCCAAAGCACGGAAGAAATTCCAGTTCAGCAAGCGATAGGCTGTTGCAGAGAGTAGTTTAGTATCTAAACCGGCAGGATTTTCATCATTATGGGACTACCTGCAGGTTGATAAAATAAGAATGTAAACGAACCTAAAATTTAATCAATGCCAAGAACAAATTTTGATGAGTTACTGGAGGCCGGAGTACATTTTGGCCACCTGAAAAGAAAATGGAATCCGGCGATGGCTCCCTATATATTTATGGAGCGTAACGGAATTCATATTATTGATCTGCACAAGACCATAGTAAAGATAGATGAAGCAGCTTCAGCACTCAAGCAGATAGCAAAATCGGGACGCAAGGTTCTTTTTGTAGCTACAAAGAAGCAGGCTAAAGATATTGTTGATGAGCAGATATCAGTCATTAACATGCCATATGTTACTGAGCGCTGGCCGGGTGGCATGCTTACCAACTTTCCCACAATAAGGAAATCGGTCAAGAAAATGTCTGTCATCGATAAGATGGAGCAGGACGGAACATTTTTAAATCTTGCAAAAAGAGAAAGATTGCAGATTATGCGTCAGAGAGCAAAGCTCGAAAAGAACTTCGGAAGTATTGCTGATCTGAACAGGCTTCCGGCGGCCCTGTTTGTTGTTGATGTTATGAAAGAATATATTGCAGTGCGCGAAGCAAAAAGACTTAATATTCCTGTTTTTGCCATCGTTGATACTAACTCCGATCCCAATACCGTCGATTTTGCAATACCAGCAAACGATGACGCCTCTAAATCCATTTCGCTTATTATCAGCATCATGGCCAAGGCAGTTCAGGAAGGCCTGGATGAGAGGAAGGTAGAGAAGGAGAAAGACGGACCGGCAAAAGAGAAGAAAGGATCAGAAAAGAGTGACAGGTCGGAACCAAGACGTGCCAGGGCAAGAAAAACCAGGGAAGAATCCTCCGGAGGAGAGGCAAAAGCAGGTGGAGAAGAAAGGAGATCCGCACGCCCGCGCAGAAAAGCCGCTGAATCAAAATCAGAGGAGACCGAAAAGGAACAGGAGCCTGAGGAGAGTGTAGCAGCAACAGGGAAAGAGAAGAGTTCAGAAGGAGAAAAGAATTAACAGCTACTAATGGAGGCAGAAAATGCACATAAAATATTTTTCATCTAAAATTACAAACAGACAGATGAAAAAATTTTATGGAAAAGCGAAACGGTTCCGACTGTAATCATAAATTTTGGATATTTTATTAAGACAAATTTTATGCTTCTTACTGGAGAAATGTAAATAAAGTTAAGATTAAACTAAATTTTTTTAATCATGTCGATAAGCGCATCAGATGTAAAAAAACTAAGAGATATAACCGGGGCCGGTATGATGGACTGTAAAAAAGCCCTGACCGAAGCAGGCGGGGATTTTGACAAAGCCACTGATATAATCCGTAAAAAAGGCCAGGCTGTAGCCAGTAAAAGGGCCGACAGGGAAGCAACCGAGGGAGCTGTGCTTGCCGGGGTGACGGGTGATGCCACTCGCGGTGCAATAGTTGTTTTGAACAGTGAAACAGATTTTGTTGCAAAAAATGAAGGTTTTGTTGCTCTTGCAAACTCAATACTGGAGCTTGCCCTGGAAAAGAACCCTGCTAACCTCGAAGAGCTTAAGGAGTTGGAGCTTGACGGCACCAGGGTAGCTGATCTTATTGTTCAGCAGATCGGCATCATTGGTGAAAAGCTTGATATATCATATTATGAAAAGCTTGAAGCCGGGCAGGTAATTCCTTATGTCCATCCCGGGAATAAGCTTGCAACCATTGTTGGCTTAAACAAGAAGGCAGATATCCAGGTAGGCAAGGACGTTGCTATGCAGGTTGCTGCCATGAGTCCTGTTTCAGTCGATAAGGACAGTATTCCAAAGGCGGTGATAGACAAAGAGATTGAGATCGGTAAGGAGCAGGCACGGTTGGAGGGTAAACCGGAGGAACTTCTTGAGCGTATAGCTATGGGCAAACTGAATAAATTCTATAAGGAGAGTGCGCTTTTGGACCAGGATTTTACAAAAGACAACAAAAAGACTGTCAGGCAGTACCTGCAGGATACCGATAAGGAATTAACGGTTACTGGATTTTTAAGGTACGGTCTTGGAAATTAATAATTATAATATTTCTGGGTAATACCACGGTGTATAAGATTTTAAAGCCGTCTCAGAAGTAATTTTGAGGCGGTTTTTACATTTCCGGGATAGTCACTTCTTATTTATCAATTGCATCTTAAAAAACCACCTCTATCCTGCTGAGGTAATACGACACCCTGTGTTTGGATACTCTTTCAGCTTCGGATATGGTAAAAAACCATTATCTTGCACGATCGATCAATGATTTATCATGGGGGAGTTTTAACAGGATCCTTGAGTACAAAGCCCGGTGGCAGGTTAAGAATTATAAGATAAAATTCTGATTATGACTAAGTATAAGAAAGTATTGGTTAAGCTCAGCGGCGAATCGCTGATGGGTAGCGGCCAGCATGGTATTGAACCTGAGAGCCTCATGCGTTATTCCGGCGAGGTGAAATCTATTGCTGACCTGGGAGTGAAAGTGGGACTGGTGATAGGGGGTGGCAATATTTTCAGGGGACTAAAGGGAGTGGATAAGGGTTTTGACCGTGTTAAGGGCGATTACATGGGTATGATGGCAACGGTTATCAACGGTCTTGCCATGCAGTCGGCTCTTGAAAGCCTTGGCGTGAAATGCCGGCTATTGACAGCAATAAGGATGGAACCGGTGGGTCAGGGATACAGCAAACAACTTGTCGGTGAAGCTTTCAGTAGCGGAGAGGTTGTTATTTTCTCCGCGGGCACCGGCAATCCTTTTTTTACAACAGATTCAGCCGCTGCCCTTCGTGCCGTCGAAATGGGGGCGGAGCTTCTTATAAAGGGCACGCGTGTTGACGGGATTTATACGGCAGATCCTGAAAAAGATCCGGCAGCAGTGAGGTATGACAGCATCACATTTGATGAGGCCTACAGCAAAGGGTTAAAAATTATGGACCTTACCGCTTTCACTCTCTGCAGTGAGAATAATCTTAACATGGTGGTATTTGATGTTAACAAGCCGGGTAACCTGAAAAAGATAATTTTAGGTGAAAGCATTGGTACTTTTGTCAAAAATTGAATATATTTATGCCCGTTTATTCATAATTAAGCATTTGACCATGGAAGAAGATGTCCAGTTAGTTCTTGATATTGCCGAAGAAAAGATGGAGAAGGCACTTATCTACCTTTCAGACGAGCTTTCAAAACTCCGGGCCGGGAAGGCCAGTCCACATATGCTGGATGGCATTACAGTGGACTATTACGGGGCAAATACACCGCTAACGCAGGTGTCCAACATCAACACACCCGACCCGCGTTCAATAACGGTTCAGCCATGGGAGAAAAATATGCTCGAACCGATAGAGAAGGCAATTTTACATGCCAATCTTGGGTTCAACCCGGTAAATAACGGTGAGATACTCAGGATTGTAGTACCGGCTCTCACAGAAGAGCGCCGGAAAAATCTTGTTAAGCAGGTTAAGGGCGAGGGTGAAAATGCCAGGGTCAGCCTCAGGAATGCACGCAGGGAGGCAAACGAGGAACTCAGGAAGATGCAGAAAGATGGCCTTCCCGAAGATGTTGTAAAGAGGGCCGAGCAGGAAGTTCAGAAGCTTACAGATAACTTCTCAAAAAAGGTTGATGAGTTGCTGGAAAAGAAGGAAGAAGATATAATGACTATCTGACCGGCTATTATAATTAGAGTCCGTCTATAAAGTCAGTGTCTGGATCAGAAAGTTACATCTTATGATTTTTGACACAGGATGCACGGCTTGCGAAGTCAAAAAAAATACTCACTTACCCCATATAAACTCCGTTTTTTGATCACGGGAGTAAGGAAAACATAAAAGAGGCTGTCTCAGAAATTTGAGACAGCCTCTTTTAACTAAAGTCCAATGAGTACTAAAGCAATGCATTCAGTTTTTCGACAAGATTTTTTTTGGGTACTGCACCAATTTGTTTGTCAGCAACTTCTCCATCCTTGAAAAAAAGAATGGTTGGAATATTACGTATCCCGTATTTCTGTGATATTCCCGGATTGCTGTCCACATCAACCTTCCCAACAACGGCTTTACCTTCGAATTCTCCAGCTATCTCCTTCACATAGGGAGCTATAACCCGGCAGGGCCCGCACCATTCGGCCCAAAAGTCAAGTAAAACCGGTTTGTCGGATTTTAGTACCAGCTCTTCAAAATTTGATTCGGTAACTTCAATTGTCATAGCTTAAAAATTAAGTTTATACATTCATAACTCTAATAATGCAACTATATAGATTTATGTAACAACAAATGTGGCGTTTTATATCGCTGGCATTCAGCTTCTTGCTAAATGTTACAGATAATAAAACACCTTCTGCTAAATTAATACTTTTTTATCAGTAAACAGTGTGGAAAAGATTTTGTTTGCCGGACAAAACCTGTCCCCCTTTCGGGGAAGAGTTAGCTGACCGGAAAAGTTCATATAATACAGTAATTTAACCGGTCAGTTCAGCCTGACCTCCATATCAGGATGCTTATCAAGAAAATTCATCACCTCTTTGGTCAGGCTGATCCTTTTAGTTCTTGAGAACATACTTACCGCTAAATTGTCTTCTCTGTCTACAACCCTGAATTTTATTGTAACATCTCCCTTGTTGTTATCGGTTATCTCACCCAGTTTGTCTATCATCTCACCGTTGATCATAGAGAGGGGAATATCAAGTGAGATACTTTTTATAAGATCCTCTCTTGCATCGGCCAGGAGTGACATGTTTTTAACCTTTAATTCGAGCTCATCTTCGTTGTAAAATTTAGGCTGTATCCGGCCTTTAATAAGCAGAGGGCAATCTTTTACAAAATAGTTTTTGTAGCTGATGTAATCTTTACCAAAAAGCGTTAGTTCCCAGGAGTTCCGGTAATCTTCAAGTATCATTCGGCCGTAAGGATTACCTTTTTTAGTATAGGCCTCCTTTACGCTGTTTACAATTCCTGCAATTATTATGTCTTTATTTTTCAATTCGGAAAGGTTTCCGAGGTCTGAAAGTGTATGTGTGGTAAGATTCTCAATTTCCAGCCTGAAATCGTCAAGCGGATGGGCAGAAAGGAAAATTCCAATCAGTTCCCTTTCCCTGTTAAGTTTCTCTACCTTTGTCCATTCGACAGTTTTTGGTATCTCCGGCTTCGGGTAGATCAAACCAGGGCTGTCGCCGAAAAGATTTCCCTGGGGTGTGACTTTGTCGGCCTGTATCCTGCTGCCATATCTTAGCAGGCTTTCAATAAAGGTGGCTCCCTTTAAGTCAGTTGCAAAGAACTGGTGGCGGCTGATTCCGCCAAACCCGTCTAACGCTCCAGCAGCAGCAAGTGCCTCCATTGCCCGTTTATTTACCGAGTGCAGGTTTACACGTTCGGCAAAATCAAAAATATCTTTGAAGGGCCCGTTCATTTCTCTTTCCTCTATGATCTTGTCAACTGCACTCTCTCCCACACCCTTAATCGCTCCAAGTCCGAAACGTATGTTGCCTTCCCGGTTTACAGTAAACTTAAGCTCACTGTCGTTAATATCAGGACCCAGCACCTGTTTTTCCATCCTGCGGCATTCATCCATAAAAATGGTTATCTTCTTTATATCAGAAATATTGCGGCTTAGAACGGCTGCCATGAATTCAGCAGGGTAATGAGTCTTGAGCCACGCTGTCTGGAAAGCAATAAGCGCGTAGCAAGTAGAGTGGGATTTATTGAAGGCATACTGGGCAAATGCTTCCCAGTCGGCCCATATCTTTTTAACTATCTTCTCTTCATAGCCGTTTTTAAGACAGCCCTCGGTAAAAAGTTCGCGGAGCTTATCCATCTCCTGCTTCTTTTTCTTACCCATTGCCTTTCTGAGAGAATCGGCCTGGCCTCCGCTGAAGCCTGCCATTTCCTGCGACAGCAACATCACCTGCTCCTGGTAAACGGTAATACCATAGGTATCTTCAAGAAGCTTTTCCATAACCGGCACCTCAAATCTGATCTCCTCACGGCCGTGCTTTCTCTTAATAAATGTCGGGATATAATCCATAGGTCCCGGACGATAAAGAGCATTCATGGCAATAAGGTCTTCAAAACGGTTGGGTTTGAGTTCACGGAGGTGCTTTTTCATACCTGCCGATTCAAACTGGAAAATGGCCGTGGTATCTCCCCTGGCAAAGAGCTGGTATGTATTTTCATCCTCCAGTCCGATACGGGCAAAGTCAATTTTCACACCCTTTGATTTCTCAATGGTCTCTACTGCATCTTTGATTATTGACAAAGTTTTCAGTCCCAGAAAATCCATCTTAAGCATGCCCACGCTCTCAACATGGTTTCCGTCATACTGGGTTACGAGTAGATCGGTATCTTTTGAGGTGCATACAGGAATATGGTCGGTAAGTTCATTTTTTGAAATAATTATACCGCAGGCATGCAATCCGGTATGCCTGACCGATCCCTCAAGTGTTTCCGCATACTGAAGTGTCTGCTTAACATCCTCCTCACCGTTTTTTTTGTAATCGGCCAGTTCCTTAACCTCCTTATAGGCCATTTTAAGAGTGGTGCCAGGCCTTTCGGGAACAAGTTTGGCCAGTTTGTCTGCTTGCGGCAAAGGCAGCTTTTGCACCCTTGCAACATCCCTGATGGCCATTTTAGCTGCCATTGTGCCGAATGTAATGATCTGTGCGACCCTGTCCTTCCCGTATTTTTCAATCACATATTTAAGAACAAGGTCTCTCCCCTCTTCATCAAAATCGATATCGATATCGGGCATTGATATCCTGTCAGGATTTAGAAACCGTTCAAAGAGAAGCTTATACTTTATCGGATCTATATCGGTAATATAATTGCAGTAAGCTACAACCGAACCAGCCGCCGATCCACGTCCCGGTCCCACCGACACTCCCATTTCCCTGGCAGCCCTGAGAAAGTCCTGTACTATTAAAAAGTATCCGGGGAAGCCCATTTTCCTGATGACAGAAAGTTCAAAATCGATTCTTTCCCTTATCTCATCGGTAATCACCTTATATCTCTTTTTCGCACCCTCGTAAGTCAGATGTTCGAGGTATTTATCCTCGTCATTGAATCCGTCAGGTATGGGAAAGTCAGGCATAATGGGAAGATTATTAAGATCGAATGACTCGATCTTGCCGGCTATCTCCATTGTGTTTTCAAGTGCCTGCGGAACATCCGCAAAGAGGTTATACATCTCGTCGACCGATTTGAGATATTCCTGTCGTGTGTACCTTAACCGGTCGGGATCGTCTATATCCTTGCCGGTATTCAGGCAAATCAGCCTGTCGTGTGCGGCTGCATCCACATCGTTAATAAAGTGGACATCATTTGAGGCAATAAGTTTTATATTATGCTTTTCGGCCAGTTTAACAAGCTGGCTGTTCACCCTGATCTGGTTATCGTAAACATCCTTGTCAATTTCATGATCTCCCGACTTATGCTTCTGCAATTCAAGGTAGTAGTCCTCGCCAAAGTGTTCCCTGAACTGAAGTAAAACCTTTTCGGCCTCTTCCACGCTTTTGTTCATGAGAACCTGCGGCACCTCGCCGCCGAGACAGGCACTGCATACGATTAATCCTTCCCTGCTTTCCCAAAGTAGTTCTTTGTCAATTCGGGGTTTGTAATAGAAACCTTCTGTATATGACCTTGAAACAAGCTTTACAAGGTTCTTATATCCGGTATGATTTTTTGCAAGTACAATCAGGTGGTAACCGCTCCGATCTTCTTTCCCTGTTTTTTCGAACCGGCTGTTTTCTGCCACGTAGACCTCGCAGCCGATTATTGGCTTTATTTTCTGAGCCCGGGCCTCGTTGTAGAACTCTTTCACCCCGAACATATTACCATGATCGGTAATGGCCAGGGCCGTCATACCGTTATTCTTTGCCTTTGATATAAGATTTTTTATATTGGAGGCACCATCTAGAATTGAATATTGTGTATGAACATGCAGATGGGTGAAATTTCTACCTGAATCCATAATAATCTGTTTTCATTTTTGGCACTTATCGGTTAAGTGCCTTATATTTAAACCTTATAAAATCTTGCGCGGGAATAATATCAGATCAGTAAAATTACAAAATAGTCGGTGCGTAGTTTAAAATGTTGAAAACTTATTATATCTTTGCATCCACGTTTAAAAAAAGTAGGTTTTATTATTAATTAAAAAAGAGCATGCCTGTAAAGATCAGATTATCAAGACACGGTAAGAAAAGGAAGCCGTACTATCACATTGTGATAGCTGATAGCAGGGCGCCACGAGATGGTAAATTAATTGAAAGGGTTGGAACTTACGACCCGAACACTAATCCTGCTACTATTAAATTGGATTTTGATAGAGCATTAGATTGGCTTCTCAAGGGCGCTCAACCTACAGATACTTGTAGAGCTATCCTCTCCTATAAAGGAGTATTAATGAAAAAGCACCTCATTAACGGAGTTAAAAAGGGTGCATTGACGGAAGAAGAAGCTGAAACACGCTTTGCTGCCTGGGTGAAAGAAAAAGAGGCGAAAATTGAGGCTAAAAGAGATAGGGTTCTTGGAAACAAGAAGGAAGAATTTGAAAAGCTTATTGAGGAAGAAGCCAAAATTAATGAAGCAAGAGCTGCCGAAATAGCAAAAAGAAACGCAGAATTTGCTGAGGCTGAAGCTGCCGCCGCCAAAACTGATTCAAAAGCCGGTGATCAGCCGGAAACGGAGGCTGCAGCTGCTGAACCTCCTGCAAAGGAAGAGCCAAAAGCTGAAGCTCCTGCTAAGGAAGCGCCAAAAGCTGAAGCCCCTGCAAAGGAAGAAGCTCCCGCTGCAGAAAAGGCTCCTGCTAAGGAAGCGCCAAAAGCTGAAGCTCCTGCAAAGGAAGAGCCAAAAGCTGAAGCTCCTGCAAAGGAAGAAGCACCCGCTGCAGAAAAGGCTCCTGCTAAAGAAGAGCCAAAAGCTGAAGCCCCTGCTAAGGAAGCGCCAAAAGCTGAAGCTCCTGCAAAGGAAGAAGCACCCGCTGCAGAAAAGGCTCCTGAGAAAGAAGAGAAAAAAGCTGAAGCCCCTGCAAAGGAAGAGCCAAAAGCTGAAGCTCCTGCAAAGGAAGAAGCACCCGCTGCAGAAAAGGCTCCTGAGAAAGAAGAGAAAAAAGCTGAAGCCCCTGAAAAGGAAGAACCAAAAGCTGAAGCTCCTGCAAAGGAAGAAGCTCCCGCTGCAGAAAAGGCTCCTGAGAAAGAAGAGAAAAAAGCTGAAGCTTCTGAAAAGGAAGAACCAAAGGATGAAAATCCTGCAGAGGGAGATTCTCCCAAAAAGGACTCTGAGTAGAACTCCGGCGGTTCACAGGAAATCCTGTGTGTCCGGCAATAGAATAAAAAAGAGCTTGGCACCATAAACTTACAGCATGCAACATGCAGGTTTAAGATTGTTGGGCGTATTCCTGAAGACTCACGGAATAAAAGGACACCTTGTCCTTAAGCTCTATGATTTTATTGATGAAAAGATTGAAGAAGGTGAACCGGTATTTGTCAGTATTGACGGAATACCGGTTCCTTTTTTTATTTCTGAATTCCTGATTAAGACTGATGAAACTGCGATCATTAAATTTGACGAAACAGATGATGAAAATCAGGCTCAGACATTTACTGGCTGCAATGTTTATTCAGAGTTAAAAAGTGGAGGCCGGGGAGAACTGCCTGAAAAGGGGGGCGAAATTGACCTTAGCGGATTTCGTGTGGTGGACGGGAAATACGGCGATACCGGTATCCTGAAAGAGATAGTTGAATTACCGGAAAATCCGGTGATGATTATTGATTATAAAGGCTCCGAAATACTGGTCCCTTTTCATAAAGATATAGTAAGACTAATAGATTATGAAAACCGGTTGATAGAGATCTCAGCTCCTGACGGATTACTTGAACTCTATCTGTGAACTATACTCTCTGTGAATCATACTCTCAGTGAACTATACTCTCTGTGAATCATACTCCAGGTGATTACCGGCCTGATATTTAGGAGTGCCTGAAAGGCTTCCCGGCTACTTGCTAACCGCCCCCTGCTTAAGATCCACTGTTTTCTCAAATCCAATTATTCTCTCTCTCCATTCCGCCGGAACCTGAACGGAACAATTCCTGGCTGCATCAAATGCAACGAGTACTGCATTGCTGCAAGTTGTAACGGTATTACCGGGTAATCTTTTAATTTCCTGTACCATCCGGATACTTTTGTTTCCGATGATTGATGTTCTGGAAGCTACAACAATATTGTCTTCCAGGTGCAAAGTTTGATGGTAATCGATAGATATCCCTGCAATTATGAGGCTTATATCATCCCAGGACAGTTGGTGTCCGAAAACTTCCTTAAAATACCCGAGCCTTGCAAAATCAAAGTAATCCTGAAAAATAGCGTTGTTTACATGGCCCATTATATCTATATCATTAAACCTTATCTGAACCGGCGTGAAATGGCGGAACTCAGTATCAGCAGGGTTGCAATTATGATTTTTCAGCATTAGCACTGGTTTTTTGAACTGTTAATTTTTCAAGCCGGGATGTGGTAATAAACACAAATGGAATTTCGGCTTTTACAGTATAAAAATAAGTAAAAAAGAATGCAGCGGAGCAGTTTTTTCAAAGTCTTTAGTATAGTAAACGGAATATTCATTAATTATTATTACGATGCAAAGAAGAAATATTTTTTTTCTGGCAGCAATAGCTGCAATGCTGCTGATACCGGGAATGATCCATTCTCAAAGCGGCCTGGCTTCAGAGGAGCGAAGGGTGGGTGCTTTCGAGGGACTGGCTGTAGCGGTATCAGGGCATGTATACCTGGTTCAGGGACCGGAACAGAAGCTTATTATAGAAGGAACTGAAAGGGTTCTGGATAACCTCATTACTGAAGTAAGAAACGGGCAGCTGACAATCCGGACGCCAAGAGGATGGAATTTCAGGCGCAGGGATGAGCTTAATGTTTATGTGACCATGCCTGAGATAAAGAATATTACGCTATCCGGTTCAGCCAGGGTCATTGCCGAAAGCCCCGTACGTACTGAGAGTATTACAATTACAATAAGCGGCAGCGGAAGGGTCGAAATAGATGATTTTACTGCCAGGAATCTCAGGACCACAATTTCCGGGTCGGGCAGACTCAGACTTGGTGGAGGGCAGAGCCTGGAGAAATCGGATATTGTAATAAGCGGATCCGGCAGGGTTGAGTCGGCAAGATTACCGGCAAAATTGATCAATGCTACAATAAGCGGCTCCGGTTCATGCCAGGTTCATGCCCTTTCAGATCTTAATGTAAGGATATCAGGCAGCGGCAGGGTTGTATATACTGGCGACCCTCTTATTGACGCACGGATATCGGGATCGGGCAGGATAGTAAATGCCAACTGA
>SKND01000301.1 GCA_007120695.1 Bacteroidales bacterium
CTCCGGGTTGTTCCGTACCAGCCAACCTGCGAGAATATGGTGGTGGACTTCGCCGATCGAATCTGCAGAAAATTACCGGCCGGGGTGCAGCTGCATTCACTTCGTCTTTATGAAACAGCCACTTCATTTGCAGAGTGGTATGCTTCAGACAATCAATAAAAACGAAAATCATGCCTTCAGAACAAAAGCTTTTTCTTCTTGATGCTTATGCATTGATATACAGGTCCTATTACGCCTTCATCCGCAATCCGCGCTTCAATTCAAAGGGCTTAAACACCAGTGCAATATTTGGTTTTATGAATACCCTTGACGAGGTACTTAAAAATGAAAAACCCTCCCATATTGCTGTTGTGTTCGACCCCCCGACACCCACCTTCCGTCATGAGATGTATGAGCAGTACAAGGCAAACAGGGATGAAACCCCTGAAGATATAAGGATTGCTGTTCCGTGGATCAAAAGATTGCTTGATGCATATAACATACCCGTAATAGAATCGGACGGATATGAAGCGGATGATGTGATAGGTACCCTTGCAAAAAAGGCAGAGAAGAAAGGTTTTACAACCTATATGATGACCCCTGATAAGGATTTTTGTCAGCTGGTATCCGAAAATATATTGCTCTACAAGCCCAAGCGCTCTGGAAATGATGCGGAGGTATGGGGTCCGGCCGAGGTAATGAACCGGTATGATATTGACGACCCTTTGCAGATGATAGATATTCTTGCAATGATGGGAGATACCTCCGACAATATACCCGGTGTCCCTGGCATTGGTGAAAAGACCGCAAAAAAGATAATTTCTGTTTATAAATCCATTGAGGAGGTGCTTTCGCGGATAGATGAGTTTAAGGGAAAGCAGAAGGAAAATATTGAAAAATCTGCTGCGCTGCTTGAGCTGTCCAAAAAGCTGGTAACCATTTCACTTGACGCACCGGTGGAGCTGGATGAAGACTCTCTGCTGTCAGGAACTCCTGATCCGGAAAAACTTAAACCCATATTTGATGAGCTTGAATTCCGCACCGCCGGTGCAAGGATTCTTTCCGGCCTGCAGGGCAGCAAAATGTCCGGGGGAAGCTCCGAAAGCAACTCTCCGGTACAAACCTCTTTGTTCGGCGATGAAGAGGGAGGTGAGTCCGGTGTTTCTGTAAAAGCAGCAAACAATTTGGGGACGGTCGATCATCAATACCATTTTGCCAGCACTCAGGGAGAGAGGGAGGAACTTATTGCGCTGCTCTCCGGTCAGAAGGAGTTTTGCTTTGATACCGAAACCGGCAGCCTCGATCCATATAACACCGACCTGGTAGGTATTGCCTTCTGCTTTGAGGCACATCATGCCTGGTATGTGCCTTTCCCTGAAGGCAGGCAAGAGGCAGCAGGTCTTCTGAAAGAGTTCAGCGAAGTTTTCGGTAATGACAGAATACGTAAGGTGGGTCAGAACCTGAAATTTGATTTACTTGTGCTTGCCGGATACGGGATACGGGTGAGGGGTGAGATTTTTGACACTATGATCGCCCACTACCTGTTACAACCGGAGTTAAGGCACAATATGGATTTTCTTGCAGAGGTCTATCTTGATTATTCACCCGTTCCCATAGAGGAGCTGATAGGCAGGAAAGGGAAGGGACAGCGGAGCATGCGCTCGGTGGAGCCTGAAAAGATAAAGGAGTATGCAGCAGAGGATGCAGATATCACCTGGCAGCTTAAGGGGATTCTTGAAAAAGAGCTTGAGAAGGAGGGTCTGACAAAGCTGGCATCTGAAATGGAGATGCCGCTTGTAAGAGTACTGGCTGAGATGGAAGCAGCGGGTGTGGCTTTGAATACTGAATCTCTGAAGACGATTTCCGGCGAGTTGTCGCATGATCTCCGGCAAATAGAAGGGGAGATTTTTAACCTTGCCGGTATTGAGTTCAATCTTTCATCTCCCAGGCAACTTGGCGAGGTACTGTTTAAAAAGATGAAGATTGTTGACAATGCCAAAAAGACAAAGACAAAGCAATATTCCACCAACGAAGAGGTACTCGATAAAATAAGGGACAAGCACCCGATAATACCTAAGATACTGGAGTATAGGGGACTGAAAAAGTTGTTGTCGACATATGTGGATGCCCTGCCCAAACTTATTAATCCCAGAACCAGCAGGATACACACCTCATTCAACCAGGCGGTAACATCTACCGGGAGGCTCAGCTCGACAAATCCCAATCTTCAGAATATACCGATCCGCGAAGAGAGGGGACGGGAAATAAGGAAGGCATTCATTTCGCGCGACAAAGGTCACTCGCTTCTTGCAGCTGACTATTCGCAGATTGAACTCAGGTTGATGGCACATATGAGCAGCGATAAAGGAATGATTGATGCTTTCGCCAATAACGAGGATATTCATGCCTCTACTGCCTCGAAGATTTTTTCTGTAAAAAAGGAAGATGTTACAAGGGAGATGCGTGCAAAGGCAAAGACCGCCAATTTTGGCATTATTTACGGCATCTCCGCCTTCGGCTTGTCGCAAAGGTTAAGTATTCCCCGCGAAGAAGCAAAGCAGCTCATAGACGGTTATTTCAGGTCCTATCCGGCTGTTAAGGAATACATGGATAGTTGTATCAGTCAGGCCAGGGAGCGTGGGTATGTAGAGACCATAAAGGGCCGTAAGCGCCAGCTTCCCGATATAAACTCACGGAACTCTCTTGTGAGGGGCAATGCCGAGAGGAATGCCATCAATGCACCAATACAGGGATCGGCAGCCGATATTATCAAGCTTGCAATGGTCAGGATAAGCGAGGAGTTTGAGAGGCTAAACATGCAGACCAAAATGGTGCTGCAGGTACATGACGAACTGGTTTTTGATGTTTACAAACCCGAGCTTGAAACAGTAAGGGAGCTTGTTACCGTTGCCATGCAGTCGGTTGTCAGCCTCTCGGTACCACTCACAGTTGATTCGGGAACCGGCTCAAACTGGCTCGAAGCGCATTAGGGCAAGCGCATTAATCACACTACCGCTTAACTTCGGAATGGGACACACGTTCTTCTTAAGAGGTCAATGGACGAAAAGGATATCAGGCTATGGTGTAAACCGGTTTCTAATCCCTGTTTAGTGCCCAGATCATGATACCTGTAACAGTTATTAAGCTGCCCAGAAAAACAACTGCATTAATGCTCCTCTGCACTTTTCTGGCTTTCTTTAATTGTTTTGAGCCAAATCCTTTGTCCTCAATAAAGCTTTCAAGCCTTTTTACTCTTTCTTCAAATTCTTCTCTTATATCCATAATATTAAGAATTTAAGGGTTACTCTTAAAGAGTAAACATTTATAATTAAAAATTGTTCAGGGCCTGTCCTGTATCCATTCAGCTATATCTGTAATAACTTTCCGGTCAACGTTGTTCTTGTCGAAATACTCCAGCGGATTTGGATCACCTGTACCATCCATCATCAGATGGTTTAATCGGGGATAGGAGATAAATCCCGCATCCGGGTGATCCTGCAGTGCGGTTTTCCAGCCATGATAATCTTTCATCGTAACCTGGTAATCCCTTTCACCCTGAAGTACCAGTATCCTTTGTGAAATACCCGCAGCTGATTCTGACTGGTTATAATTATTGAGGTCTTCCCAGTAAGCAGGAGGCAGGTTCAGAAGTGTCTCCCGGTAGGTAAGGCCATCCAGCCGGTTTTCGCTTATCGCACCGGCTTGTTCCTTTAACTCTTCGAGAACTTTCTGTTGCTCATCAGATAATTGCCCTTCTGCACTCATAAGATACTCATACTGTTCGGGAACAAGATTCTGCAAGGGGCGTGAGTTGCCTGCCATGATTATTATTCCGGCCAACTGCGGAGACTTTTCAGCTATTGCAGGCGCCAGCATACCACCAAGACTGTGACCAAGCAGGAAAATCCTGTCAGGATCTGTTCCCTGGATATTCCCGACTTTCTGAATGGCCGCAACGGCATCCCTGCCTGTTTCATCCCAGATTGTAAAGCTGTTCCTGTCAAGGGTGTTGCCATGTTTTAGCGTTCGTTTCTCATACCTGAGTACTGCAACCCCTTTTGATGATAATCCCCATGCCAGATCCCGGAAAGGCTTGTTTGGACCTATTGTCTCATCACTGTCGTGCGGACCCGATCCGTGAACAAGTATCACTACGGGGAACCCTGAGCCTTCTACCGGCATTGTAAGTTTTGCAGGAAGAACGATATCCCCGCAATCGATTGCAAATTCCGATTCCGTGAACCGGGTGCTGTCGGCATAATCAGGCGGAGGTGAAAAATCAATTGCAGGTGCAGGTACAAAGTTAAAACCGGCAACCTTGACTTCCTGGTCAAAAACAACCCGGAGAGCCAGCTCCATTTTTTCAAACCGGCACACAAGCATTACTATCTCATACTCCCCGGCGGATTCAAATATCACCCGTTCGGCATACAGGAATTCTCCCAGTTGGTTCTCAAGGCCATCAGCGATTTCTTCAAGCTGGCCATCGGGTATTTGTTGAGCAATTTCTATGGTCAGCATTTCCATTACCTTTTCACTTTCCTTATTCATGAAATAGTCAAGTAACCTGCGTGCTTCTGATTCCAGTATAGTGTTCTGCTGGGAACAGACTGTGGGGATCACCAGAAGCAGGCAGATAACAGTTGATAATAATCGTATTATTATCCTGCGGTTCACTGATCTTTTTTCCATAATTTTAGGATTTAAATATTTAAGTTTATGTAAGTCTGTATTCTTCAGTTATTGTTGATGATCCTATATGTCTATGTTCTGGTGATGGCGCGTAATGCCTTCTGGGTATCAAGTGTTTTCTTCAGGGATTTGCGTAACTGAAAAATTGTCTTATCCTCCCTGTGAAATTCAGAACCCAGAAGTTCTTTGTATCTCTTTTTTGCCCTCTCCCTGTATTCCCTTGTCGGGAAAATGTTGTCCATAAGGTTTGCCTCACCTGCCAGCAATGCTGTCAGCCAGGTTTCTCTGTCAGGGACACGACCGTAAACCAGAGCCCTTTCCATCTTAGTGATCCCGGGCTTTAGAAGGTCATACTTCCTGACCCTGTACCTGTTGCCCACCTTCCATGAAATAAACACGATTTCCTCTCTTAACAGGTAATGGTTTTCTGTCATCAGTTCCATCTGTTTTTTGTAGATCTCTCCGGCTCTTCGTGGTACCAGAAGCTGGAGCCTTGACAATTTCTTCCCCGAAAGGGGGATCAGAAGAGAAATGATCCTGTCCAGCACGGGGTCTCCCGTTTCACTCTCCCTGCACCAAAGCCGGATGCCCTCTGTTCCTAGTATACCCTTCTCTGCAAGTTCAAAAAGGCAGGCATAGAACAGGACGGATTTGAGCACGTTCGGATTGGCGAACCGCTGCTTTTTCGGGTAAAAAGCGTGCATTATTATTTTTTCCCTGTATCCCGGTTGCATGAGTAAATAATTTTAATCTATTCTTTGTTTTCCGGCTCATCAGATGTGCCTGTGTCGACTTCTTTCATCCTGTCGCCCTCTTTCATCCTGCCTGCTTCCCTGAGGGCACGGTTGAGTATCCATTCTATCTGGCCGTTAACGCTGCGGAATTCATCGGCCGACCATTTTTCAAGGGCATTCATCATTTCCGGTTTCAATCTCAGTACAAATGGTTTCTTTTTTACCATAAACTCTTCTCAAATAGTATTTCCGGTGTTATGCTGGCAGTTAACGACCTGCATGATCATGTGGAATGGTTGTTATGCTGCATCTTTCCATGGGCCGTTTGATTACAGGGCTTTACCGGCTTTGTATCAGCCTTACTGGTAAAGCGACCCAGTGTTTATTACGGGACTGACATCTTTGTCAGAGCAGAGGACGACCATCAGGTTGCTGACCATCGTTGCCTTCTTCTCCTCATCCAGGTCAACTATTTCTTTTGACGAAAGCTGCGCCAGGGCCAGATCAACCATGCTTACTGCACCCTCTACTATCTTCTGGCGGGCCGCGACAATGGCTGTGGCCTGCTGCCTGCGAAGCATGGCGCCAGCAATTTCGGAGGCGTAGGCCAGGTAAGCTATCCTTGCCTCCATTACAAAGATCCCGGCAATCTTAAGCCTGTCCCTCAGCTCCTTTTCCAGCTCATTGTTCACCTCTTCTCCTCCGGAGCGGAGTGATATATCGGCATCAGCATCGTCAAAGTTGTCGTAGGGATAAAAACCTGCAAGCTTCCTTATAGCTGCTTCACTCTGTATGTCGACAAAACGGATATAGTCATCAACCTCAAATGCTGCCTTGAAGGTGTTCTCGACTTTCCAGACAAGAACGATGCCAATCATTACGGGGTTACCCAGCTTGTCATTCACCTTGATAGGCTCTGAGTTGAAGTTCCTTGCTCGCAGGGAGATCTTTTTCCTGATAAAGAAGGGGTTGATCCAGTAGAAACCATTATTTTTAATTGTACCGGAATAGTTGCCGAAAAGAATCAGTACGACAGACTCGTTGGGGTTCACCACCAGCAGGCCTGCCCAGCAGAACAGATCTGCGATAAGCAGAAACAGCCACCACGGACTGACATATATGGCCAGCAAAATAGGGCCGAAGAACAGGGCCAGTGAAAAAAAGGACCCCAGGTACCCCAGGTAGGGAGATAATGATTTTTCCTTTTCCATGATATTAATGATTTAATGAGTAAGTATTTAGGCAATAATGGAGTTTATTTTACATAACAGTAAAGATGATTGGAAAATGAATGATATTAAAATGATATCACAATGATACGATAGGATTTTTTTATTTCCAAATTTTTAAATTATATTTTTATTATGTTTTGGTTACATTTGTCATATATCCCCCGATTATTCAATACCTGGATAGTTTATTACAGATATCCAGGCATTAACTTATATATGCATCACAAGATAAAAACCGGTGATAATGGCAAAGAAATCGAAAAACACGCGAAGCGGGATTGTCTATTCAACCGATCCCGGCTTCAATTATCAGAACGATGAACCGGAAGAGACCGAAACCCTGTCTCCCCGGCAGCAGGACCTGAAAGTTTGGCTGGACAGGAAACAGAGGAAGGGGAAAGTTGTTACCCTGATCACCGGATTTGCCGGCAGGGAAAAGGACCTTTCCGACCTTGGGAAAATGCTCAAAAGCAGACTTGGCACCGGTGGAGCCGCCAAAGAGGGTGAGATACTGATCCAGGGCGATTTCCGCGATAAGGTTATCGAAATATTGTCCGGCATGGACTACAGAGTGAAAAAGGCAGGGGGCTGAGAGATTATTTAGTCTGTCTATAAAGTCAGTGTCTGGATCAAAAAGTCACATCTGATGGATTTTGACAAATGAGAGATTCATTGCATGTGAGATCAACCGAAGGTTAATGTCACATCAGGTTTGTAATCAACAATGAAAAGTATATTGCATGTGAGATCAACCGAAGGTTAATGTCACATCAGGTTTGTAATCAACAATGA
>SKND01000045.1 GCA_007120695.1 Bacteroidales bacterium
GACCAGCTCCCTGGAGAGTTTCAACAAGGTCAGCTGCTGTTACGGCTGCAGCAAGTGTGGTATGGTCGTCACTGCCAACAATTATGTCAACAACAGTTGCAGGCATCGGCTCCTCAGGAATAAGTACGGCATCAATAACATGTACAACACCATTTTCTGCTTCAATGTCGGCTATGGTAACTTTGGCATCATTAATGAATACACCTCCGTTGATGGTAACAGTGACTATTTCGCCCGAAAGGGTCTCTATCTCCATTTCGTCTGAAAGGTCTATCGACATTGCTTTTGAACCTACTACATGGTAAAGAAGTATGTTGGTCAGAGCAGGTATGTCGTTCAACAAGGCCTCTACTGTACCGTCTGGAAGTGCTGCAAATGCGGCGTCGGTCGGAGCAAAAACAGTGAACGGTCCTGCTCCCTGGAGAGTTTCAACAAGATCGGCTGCTGTTACGGCTGCAGTCAGTGTAGTATGATCCTCGCTGCCAACAACAATATCAACAACAGTGGCGGGCAAGGGATCTTCATCTGAAGCAGGAATAAGAACTGCATCAATAACATGAACAATGCCGTTCTGTGTCTCAATGTCAGCTACGGTGACTTTGGCATCATTAATAAATACGCCCTCTGAAGTGATTGTAACAGTCAGGTCTTCACCATAAACGGTTGGGACTTTCATGTTGTTTGAGAGAGCGTTTGACATTATGCTCCCCGATACTACATGGTAAAGGAGAATGTCTTTCAGGTCACCGTCAGGATCATCAAGCAAAGCATCAACTGTTCCATCAGGTAGTGCAGCAAATGCAGCGTCAGTGGGCGCGAACACAGTGTAAGGACCGGTGCCCTGAAGTGTCTGAACAAGTCCCGCAGCGCTTACAGCTGCAGCAAGTGTCTTGTGATTATCACTTCCTGTTATAACTTCTGCCACATTAGATGGTAATGGATCCTCCACAATAGGATCTTCCTTGTCATCACACGATGACATTGTAGCCATTAAGGCAAACCCTGCAAGCAATAGCAAGGCTTTAAAACCAAAAATTTGCTTTTTCATAAATAGATTTTTTGTTTTTGTTTTTTCATTAGGAACTTGAATGGATGAGTATCCATCTCTTTCTTTTGATTCTGAAAATTCTTTTTTCATAATTGCAGTCCTTTTAATTTTTATTGGATTATTTAAAATCAGAAACATAATGGATGTATTTTTGTTCATTTTTTATTATTTTTCATTAAACGCTACCTGATTAAATACTATTTGTCTGAACTTAATTACAGAACGTATTATCAGTTTTTTCAGCACTTACAAGCATAAAACAATTTTATCATTATAAATGACCACCATATTATATGTTTAATTTAAATTACTTATTGCAAAACATTAAATTAAAATTTCATAATCGATTTTGCCTAGTTGAATAAATAAATCCTGATATTTACAGTTTCCATTTAAACCTGCATTCAAAGTGTTATGAGCCAGATAATATTACCTGCCCTGTTCGTCTTCTTTCTCAATATTCCGTTTGGTTACTGGAGGGAAGGTACACGAAGGTTTTCGCGCAACTGGTACCTGGCAATACATATACCAGTACCTGCCGTGGTGCTGCTGAGAATCAGCCTTGACCTGGGATGGTCACCGGTGAGTTATGTAATACTGGTTACTTCATTCTTTCTGGGACAAATGACAGGGAAACTTATCAGGAGGAGATTTCCGTGGAGAAAAATCAATGAGGGGCACAGCACAAAAAATAAAACCGGACCTGCATGCTAAAGCAGTGTCCGGTTTTTTTGTGATATAAAATGGCTCTTTCTAGTTACCGTCATTAATTCGTTTGTATATAAGCTCTGACTCATCTTCAAACCCGGGTTTCCTGAGAAGGGCAAACATATTGTTCTTGTAGGCCTCTACACCGGGCTGGTCAAACGGATTTACATTCATTAGGTAACCGCTTATTGCACAAGCCTTTTGAAAGAAGTACATTAGCTGACCGAGATAATACTCACTCAGCTTTGGCAGCTTTATGAGGATATTCGGAACACCGCCGTCAACATGGGCAAGCATGGTTCCCAGCTCGGCCATCTTGTTGACATCTTCAATACTCTTGCCTGCAAGGAAATTCAACCCGTCGCCATCATCCTCTTCTTCTGGGATAATCACCCTGCGTGTGGGCTCAAGAATGGAAATAACAGTTTCAAACAGGTTTCGCTGACCCTCCTGTATGTACTGGCCCATTGAATGCAGATCGGCCGTAAAATTGACGCTTGCAGGAAAGATACCCTTTTTCTCCTTGCCCTCACTCTCTCCATAAAGCTGTTTCCACCACTCAGCAAGATAAACAAGCTTCGGGTGATAGCTTGCCAGGATCTCTGTTTTCGGACTCTGCCTGTATAGTGAATTCCGTGCGGCAGCATAAAGGGCCGAGGGATTTTCCCAGAAAGGCGTACCCGGACGCGTCATCTCTTCCATCTTTTTTGCTCCGGCAACAAGTTGCCTGATATCAAAACCGGCCTGGGCAATAGGCAGCATTCCAACTGGCGTAAGAAGTGAATAACGGCCTCCCACGTCATCGGGAATTATAAATGTCCTGTATCCTTTTTCATCGGCAACTTTCTTCAGAGCGCCACGGCCGGCACTGGTAATTGCAACGATTCTCCTGCCAGCCTCTTCAGGTCCGTACTTTTTCTCCAGGTGATTACGTAAAATCCGGAATGCAATGGCAGGCTCGGTAGTAGTACCCGATTTGGATATCACTGTTATGGCATAAGATTTTTTGTCGAGAAATTCCACCAGCTCGCCGGTAAAATCCTCACTTATATTCTGCCCTGCGAAAATAATCTTAGGATACGGGCGGCCGTTGATAAACATCCCGAAAGAATGGGAAAGTGCATCAATAACAGCTTTTGCACCAAGGTAAGAACCGCCAATGCCCACAACCACCATCACTTCAATTTTCTTGTTAAGCTCTGTAGCAACATCCTCAATCTCTTTGAGCGACTCTTCGGTGATGCTTGAGGGCAGGTCAAGCCATCCCAGGAAATTAGCCCCGCGGCCGGTTCGCTGATGCAGATGCTTGGTATGATAGCGGGTTAACTCTGCATAATCATCTAAAGTCTCCTTGGGAATAAAAGGAAAAACATTTTCAATACTCAATTCAAGATTCTTCATTTGTAAAGTTTATAATTATAAATAATAAAAATTTATGCAAGCTTAGTTGTAAGAATTTTGATCTCTATCGCAGGAGAGATCCTCTCATACAATATGTTATATACGGCATTGGCAATTGGCATATCAACATTGTGATTCCTGTTGATCTCCCAAATGCATCTGGTCGCATGAAACCCTTCAGCAATCATGTTCATCTCAAGATGGGCTGACCTGACCGAGTAGCCTTTTCCTATCATCACACCAAAAGAACGGTTGCGGCTGAACTGTGAATAAGCGGTAACAAGCAGGTCGCCAAGATAAGCCGAGCTGCTGATGATCCGCTTGCCCGGCCATGTGTGATCAAGAAACCGCTTCATCTCCCTGATGGCGTTGGATATAAGTACCGCCTGAAAATTGTCTCCGTATCCCAGGCCATGGCATACTCCGGCTGCTATTGAGAAGATATTCTTTAGCACAGCTGCATATTCAGTGCCGTAAATATCTTTGGAAATAACTGTCCTGATAAAATGGCTTTCAAGGCATGAAGCAAGTAGTTTAGCCTGCTTCTCGGTTTTCGAAGCAATAGTCAGATAGGAGAGCCTCTCCAGTGCAACTTCTTCGGCATGGCAAGGACCGGTTATTATGCCCATCCTGTCAAAAGGCACATTATATTGCCGGTTAAAGAATTCGGTAATTGTCAGGTTGTCTTCAGGAATTATCCCCTTAATTGCAGACACTACAAGTTTACCATGAAAGTCGGGTGTAACCCGCGAAAGAAGCTCCTTCAGGTAAACCGAAGGTATTGCAAACACAAGTATATCTGATTCCGATATAGCTTCCTTCAGGTCTTCAAAGAAGGTGATCCTGCCGGTATCAAAATTTACTGACCTGAGATATTTCGGATTATGATGGAACTGCATCATATAATCAATTGTACCGGGATTCCTGATATACCAGTTAATCCGGCTCTTATTCAGCAAAAGCATCTTGGCAATGGCTGTTGCCCAGCTTCCGCTTCCGATTACAGCGACTTTATCTTCTGAATGCATAAATACTTACTTGGTGACCCACTTCTCTACATCAGTAATTGCTGGATTCTTCAGTCCAAGTTTATTCTTTTTATTATAACCGCAAAGCTCATTATGAAGTTTGCCGGCAGATGACTCCTTTAGCTTTTTGACGGTAATGTAACCCATCTTCTGCAACACATGAACCCATTCTTCTGTAACCCCGGAGCTGATGAAATCTTCATGATCATCTCTTCTTAACTTTTTTTCAGGCCTCATCTGGGGGAAAAACAGAACATCCTGTATGGAGCTGGAATTTGTCATTATCATGGCAAGCCTGTCTATACCAACGCCAAGTCCTGCTGTTGGAGGCATACCATATTCAAGCGCTTTCAGGAAATCCTCGTCCAGTACCATAGCTTCCTTATCACCCCTTTCGGCAAGCTTCATCTGCTGCACAAACCGCTCACGCTGATCAACGGGATCATTGAGCTCAGAAAATGAATTACAAAGCTCCTTCCCGTTAACGATTGCCTCAAATCTCTCCACCAGTCCATCCTGTGACCTGTGTTTCTTTGCAAGAGGAGACATCTCAATGGGATAATCGGTTATAAATGTGGGCTGGATCAGATTGGGTTCACAAAGCTCGCCAAAGATCTCATCAATTATCTTTCCTTTTGCCATGGTTTTATCAATTTCGACACCCAGTTCTTTTGCGGTATCAACAAGCTGGTTTTCATCCATTGATGAGATATCGATTCCCGAAAATTCCCTTATGGCTTCATACATGGTGTAACGCTTCCATGGCCTTTTAAAATCGATCATCTTATCTCCTGCCTGGAGCCTGGTAGAACCGGTCAGGTCAATTGCAGCCCGCTCAATCATTTCCTCCACAAGATCCATCATCCATAAATAATCCTTGTAGGCTACATATAGCTCCATCTGGGTAAATTCCGGATTGTGAAAACGACTCATCCCCTCATTTCTGAAATCTTTGGAGAACTCATAAACACCCTCAAATCCTCCGACAATAAGCCTTTTCAGGTACAATTCGTTGGCAATCCTCAGATAGAGGGTCATGTCAAGTGTGTTATGATGCGTTGTAAAAGGCCGTGCTGTTGCTCCTCCGTAAATGGGCTGCAATACAGGGGTTTCAACTTCAAGATAACCCTTTCTGTTCAAAAAGCTTCTCATCGAGTCCACCAGCCTGGTACGCTTTACGAATACATCCCTGACATGGGGATTCACTATCAGGTCAAGATATCTCTGTCTGTATCGCTGGTCAGGATCACTGAAAGCATCATAGGTCTTCCCGTCTTTTTCTTTAACAACCGGCAATGGATGAAGTGATTTGGCCAGGAGTTTTAACTCCTTAACATGTATTGATATCTCCCCCACCTGGGTAACAAAGACATTTCCGCTTATCCCTATTATATCGCCTATATCAAGCAACTTTTTAAATACAGTGTTGTACATTGTTTTATCATCCGACGGACAAAGATCGTCCCGGCGGACATAGATCTGTATCCTTCCTTTCTGGTCCTGCAGTTCAGCAAAAGAGGCATTCCCCATTATACGGCGACTCATAATGCGTCCGGCAAGTTGTACATCCTGGTAATGTCCCGATTCGGGCTGGAAGTTTTCAAGAATCTCCCCGGAGGTCACACTTACCTCGAATGTCTCTGCAGGAAAAGGGTTTATACCAAGTTTTTCAAGCTCTTCAAGTGCCTCTCTTCGTATTTTTTCCTGTTCACTTAAATGTAATTGATCCATTTGTATATAGTGTAGTTTGAAAATTTTTTGCAAAGATAGAAGAATATCTTTGGCTGTCCGTTATTTAATAGTGATAAATGCCCAACAGCAACACTTCACAAAAGCTTATATTTGAGAAATGAGAAAATTATGACACACATACACCAATAATCATTGCAAGGCGGGCTTGACCGGTGGCCGGACTTACATGTAAGTCAGAGACTCTTTTGAAAAATAAATTTAAACACATAAATTTATAATTAATTTGATGTAATTTTATAATCTGTAAACGTACAGGGAAAACTCAGAGGGCACGATGAACAAGGGTGTAAAGAAAAGACGGCTTCCGGAATGGCTTAAGATGAAACTGCCCATGGGGTATAAATACTCCAGGGTTAAAAATCTTAGCAGTAAATATCATCTCCATACTATATGCTCCAGTGGAAACTGCCCTAATATTGGTGAGTGCTGGGGTAACGGTACCGCTACGTTTATGATCCTGGGTGAGATATGCACCAGGAACTGCAAGTTCTGCGGGGTAAAAACAGGCAAACCATCACCTCCTGATCCTGAGGAACCTTTGAAAATTGCCGAATCAATAAGGATTTTACAATTGGATAGTTGCGTAATAACCTCTGTCGACAGGGATGATCTGCCCGACGGCGGGGCTGATATATGGACGGAAACAATAAAAAGCATAAAAAAGCTTAATCCTTACACGGCGATTGAGGTGCTGATTCCGGATTTTAACGGGGATGCAGGTTTAATAAAAAAGATCATTGATACAGGGCCGGATGTTATCTCACACAACCTTGAAACAGTCAGGCGCCTTACACCTTCTATCAGAAGCAAGGCGAGATACGAGATAAGCCTTCAGGTTATAAAAGAGGTATCATCTGCAGGGATAAGATCTAAATCGGGAATAATGCTCGGACTTGGAGAGACCATGCAGGAGGTGCTGGAAACCATGGACGATCTGCTGGAAGCCGGATGTGAGGTGATGACCATTGGTCAGTACCTTGCCCCCGGAAAGGATCATATGGCTGTTGTGGAGTATGTCAGACCGGAACAGTTTGAGGAGTATGGCAGGATAGGGCTGGAGAAAGGCTTCAGGTTTGTTGAAAGCAGTCCGCTGGTACGCTCTTCATACCATGCAGCAAAGCATGCGGATAAAGCAAAAAACAGGAATAATATAAAATATGTCAAAAACAGTAACATTTCAGGACCTCGGGTCCGCTGATTACAAAAAAACATGGGAATACCAGGAAGAATTATTTAATAAGATACTAGAAGAAAAGCTTGCAAGTCCAACCGGCAAAGAAAAATCCGGGTCTTTGGCCGGATATCTGCTGTTCGTGGAGCATCCCCATGTATATACACTTGGGAAAAGCGGAGCCGAAAACAACCTGCTTATCAACCCCGGTTTTCTTAAAAAGATCGGAGCTGACTATTACAGGATTGACCGTGGCGGAGATATTACATATCATGGTCCGGGACAGATAGTAGGCTATCC
>SKND01000315.1 GCA_007120695.1 Bacteroidales bacterium
GTCAATAAAATCTAACTAAAAACCAGTTATAATGCAACTTAGTAAATTTATATCATTAGCCAGGTATTTACCGGCTATTCTGTTTATTGCAGTAATATCGTGTGCTTCTCCCCGTGGAGAGATAGAACCATTTGGTCAGAATATTGTAAAAGACATTGAAACACTTGCTTCTGATGAGTTTCAGGGTCGCGCTCCTGCCTCACCGGGAGGAATTAAGGCGGTTGAGTATATCGAAAACCGTTTTAACGAGATAGGACTGAAACCTGCAAATGATAATTCATTTCGGCAGCCTGTACCCCTGATGGAGGTCACGGGTTCAAACTTCTCAGATCTGGTAATCTCGGGACAGGGATCGGAGATTTCATTAAAATATCTTGATGATATGGTAGTCGGCACTTACAGGTTGCAGGAATCGGTTAGTCTTGATAACAGCGAACTTGTTTTTGCAGGTTATGGTATTGTAGCTCCCGAATATGAATGGAATGATTATGAAGGCCTCGACGTAGAAGGAAAAACTGTTGTGCTGCTTGTTAATGACCCGGGGTTTGCTACAGGTGATGAATCAATGTTCACGGGAAATGCAATGACCTATTACGGCAGATGGACATATAAGTTTGAAGAAGCTGCACGTCAGGGAGCAGCGGGTGCACTGATAATACATCAGACAGAGCCGGCCAGCTACGGTTGGGATGTGGTAAGGAACTCCTGGTCAGGGACCCAGTACGGTGTAGTATCCGAAGGAGAGACAGAACGGTTGCTGGCAGAAGGCTGGATACACCTTGATCCGGCAAAAGAGATATTCGAAATGGCAGGTATAGATTTTGATGAAGCTCTCGCCCGGGCACATCAGCCGGGTTTTAAACCGCAGTCGATGGGACTTACTGCTTCAACTTCATTTAACAATGAGTTCAGCTTTTCCGATTGCAATAATGTGATCGGATATATTGAAGGAACCACATATCCGGAAGAGACGGTGATATATATGGGACACTGGGATCACCTGGGAATGGTTGAAACAGATACCGGAACCGATATATATAATGGTGCCGTTGATAATGCCACCGGTGTTGCCGGTCTAATGGCAATAGCCGAACGTTTTATGAGCGAAAGTGAAAAACCTGAACGTTCAATAGTTTTTATGGCGGTTACCGCAGAGGAGAGCGGTTTGCTGGGATCAAAGTATTATTCAGAGAATCCACTCTTTCCGATTGCTACCACTGTTGCCGGCATCAATATGGATGCACTGAATGTTTACGGTCCAACCAATGATATTGTTGCTGTCGGATACGGTTTTTCAGAACTAGATGAGTACATGAAACGCCACGCGGCACAACAGGATCGTGAGGTAAAACCCAATCCTTACCCGGAAAGGGGATACTATTATCGTTCAGACCATTTCAACATGGCTAAGCAGGGAGTACCCATGATATATGCAAATGGTGGTTCCGATTTTATCGGAAAAGACCAGGAATATGCAGATATGGTAGCCAAAGATTATGCTGACCGCTATCATCAGCCTTCAGATGTGGTACATGACCTTTGGGATTATGACGGAATACACCAGGATCTATGGCTATTTTACTATATAGGAAAGGATCTTGCAAATAATGACGATTTCCCCAACTGGGCTCCTGAGAGTGAATTTCGTGCTGCGAGGGATGCGACTGCAAACATACGCCGTAACTGACAGGAAACAAAATATTATCTCTCCGGCAGCAAACAGTATTAGTTGATGTACGCTAACAGAAATATATTCACGTTAGTTAATCATTTAAACCCGCGTCCTCAATTAAAACCATTTGGCTTTACAAATATTTTAGTTTATCTATAAAACCCGCGTCCTTAGGGCGCGGTAATGTCTTGGCGGGGCTTTGCCCAAAAGGCATGTGTGATTAAAAAATTCACGGTGCGAAGCAAAAATCGGGGTTAAAGCCACCTCCTCCGGTGGTGGATAGTCCGATTTTAGCGAATTTTTTACTAATACTTGTAAACCTTCGTTCTCTGGTCGCAGAAATATCCTGGCGGGGCTTTACCCAAATGCCGTGTGCGCTAAAAAATTCCTGGTGTGCAGCGAAAATAGGGCTTAAAGCCAACTCCTCCGGGGGGATAGTCAGATTTTGGTGAGATGGTGGATAGTCTAGTTTTAACAAATTTTTCACACTATATAAATGCCGCAAAATGGGTTAAACTTATTATGGATGGCAGTTCAGTTGAACTGCCATCTATTTTTTCAATAACGGTACGCCCGCTTCAACCTGCACCTAAAAATTAGACCTGCAGATCAGATAAATCACTCAAAATACGTTAACTTTGCAATCGTTATATTTTTCAGAACAAAAAAGATCCTTTCAAAATGGGTATATTCAATAATATTGTAAGCAGCCTTTTTGGCGATAAATCCAAACGCGACCTTAAAGAGGTAACACCATTGCTGAATAAGGTTTTTGAAGCTTATGAGAAAGTGGTTCCGCTTTCAAACGACGAACTTCGCGAGATGTCATCGCAGCTGAAACAGAAAGTCAGAGATGCACTCGGCAATGATGAGAAAGAAGTTGCCATTCTGAAAGAGAAAGCTGAAAGCGATCAGATAGATCTCGGCGAAAAGGAGGATATCTACAACAAGATCGATAAGATTGAAAAAGGGATGAATGAAACCCTCAATGAGGCTTTGCTTGAAATTCTTCCAGATGCTTTCGCAATAGTTAAGGATACTGCTCGCCGGTTCAAGGAGAATGATGAAATTGAGGTTACTGCTACAGAATTCGACCGTAATCTGGCAGCTACAAAGAACAACATAGAAATTAAGGGAGACAAGGCAATCTGGAAAAACCGCTGGATTGCAGGAGGTAATGAAACACAGTGGGATATGGTGCACTATGATGTGCAGCTAATTGGTGGAATTGTCCTGCATTCGGGTAAAATAGCCGAGATGGCCACAGGAGAAGGGAAAACTCTGGTTGCAACTCTTCCAGTTTTCCTGAATGCGCTCTCAGGAAGAGGAGTTCACCTGGTTACGGTAAATGATTACCTGGCCCGTCGTGATGCTGAGTGGATGGGTCCTCTTTATGAGTTTCATGGTTTATCGGTCGATTGTATAGATAAACATCAGCCCAATTCTGAAGCACGCAGAAAAGCCTATATGGCTGATATCACGTTTGGCACAAATAACGAGTTCGGATTTGATTACCTGCGCGATAACATGGCTATCAATCCTGACGACCTGGTGCAGAGGCCCCACAACTATTCAATTGTCGATGAGGTTGACTCGGTACTGATTGATGATGCCCGTACACCACTTATCATTTCCGGTCCCGTTGCAAAGGGAGATAACCAGTTGTTTGATGAACTGAAATCCAAGGTTGAGAGCCTGGTCAGTGCACAGCGAAAACTTGTGGGCGATGTTGTTGTGCAGGCAAAAAAAGCTCTTGCCGCAGGTGATACCGAAAATGGTGGGTTCCTTCTTCTAAGGGCATTCAAGGGACTACCAAAAAACAAAACAATTATCAAGTTACTGAGTGAACAGGGAAACAAAGCTCTTCTGCTTAAAACCGAAAACTTTTACATGCAGGAGAAAAATAAAAACATGTACAAAGTTACTGATGAACTGTTCTTTGTCATTGATGAGAAGATAAACTCAATCGAACTAACCGAAAAAGGTATAGACCTTATTACCTCAGCTTCTGATGATGAAAAGTTTTTTATACTGCCCGATATAGGAAGCGAAATAGCGGAGCTTGAGAAGTCTGACATTAAGCCGAATGATAAACTAGAGAAGAAAGATAATCTTCTCCGCGATTATGCAATCAAATCTGAAAGGGTCCACACAATTAACCAGTTACTGAAGGCCTACACCCTTTTTGAAAAGGATGTGGAATATGTGGTAATAGACAACAAGGTTAAGATTGTTGATGAGCAGACCGGCCGGATAATGGAAGGCAGAAGGTACAGCGACGGATTGCATCAGGCAATTGAAGCCAAGGAGAAAGTGAAGATTGAGGCGGCTACGCAGACTTTCGCAACTATTACACTCCAGAACTATTTCAGAATGTATGATAAGCTTGCAGGAATGACCGGTACTGCCGAAACCGAGGCGGGTGAACTCTGGAATATATACAAGCTGGATGTTGTTGTTATACCGACCAACAAGCCGATAATAAGAGACGACCGGGAAGATCTTGTCTACAAAACCAAAAGAGAGAAGTATAACGCAGCAACTGAAGAAATTATCGATCTTGTTAACAAGAACCGGCCTGTACTGGTAGGAACCACATCAGTTGAAATATCAGAGCTTCTCAGCCGTACACTTAAAATGAAAGGCATCAAACATAACGTGCTTAATGCCAAGTTACACCAGAAGGAGGCAGATATTGTGGCCGAGGCCGGTCATGCAAAGACCGTTACCATTGCAACAAATATGGCGGGTCGTGGTACGGATATAAAACTTACCCCCGAGGTGAGGAAAGCCGGCGGACTGGCGATCGTGGGTACAGAAAGGCATGAATCAAGGAGAGTGGACCGGCAGTTGCGAGGTCGTGCAGGTAGGCAGGGTGATCCTGGTTCATCACAATTTTTTGCTTCGCTTGAAGATGATCTGATGAGACTGTTCGGCTCTGACCGGATTGCTAATCTCATGGACAGGATGGGACTAAAGGAGGGTGAAGTGATCCAGCATTCAATGATAACCAAATCAATTGAACGGGCACAGAAAAAGGTAGAGGAGAATAACTTTGGCATACGTAAAAGGTTGCTGGAGTATGATGATGTGATGAACGCACAGCGTGAGGTTATCTACTCAAAAAGGAAAAATGGACTTAAAGGAGAGCGGATAGACGTGGAGATCGCAAATATGATGTTTGATGTTTGCGAGAATATTGTTGTCCAGTATCACGATGCATCGGACTTTGAGGGGTTTTCAATGGAACTCATAAGACTGTTTTCGATAGATTCCCCGGTAACGGAAGAAGAGTTCAAGGAGCTCAAATCCAATGACATAATGGACAAGATGCGGGAGCTTATAAATGAAACCTTCAGGCGCAAAGTTAATACCATTGCGCAACAGGCCTATCCCGTAATCAAAGATGTCTATGAAAAAAGTTCTCACCTGTATGAGAATATTGTAGTTCCTATATCTGATGGCACAAAGGTTTTCCAGGTGGTTACCAACCTGAAGAAAGCATACGAGACTGAAGGCAAGGATATTGTTAAGTCTTATCAGAAAACCGCCATACTGATGGTTATTGATGAGCTATGGAAAGAACATCTAAGGGAGATGGATGACCTTAAACAGTCAGTGCAGACCGCTACATATGAACAAAAAGACCCGCTACTGATCTATAAGTTTGAATCATTTGAACTTTTTAAGACCATGATCGGAAGAGTGAACAGGGATGTTGTGGCGACGTTGATGAAGGGACATATTCCCATCAGGGATGCCAGCCAGGTACGTGAAGCAGAACAGCGCAGGCGTCTTGATATGAGCAGGTATGAAACGAGCCGGAGAAATGAAATGATGGCCAATACCAAGGAGAAGCAAAAACCACAACCTGTCAAAGTCGAGAAAAAAGTCGGTCGAAACGAACCTTGCCCCTGCGGCAGCGGTAAAAAGTTTAAACACTGTCACGGTAAAGTCGGCGTGCAAGCCTGATCTGGAGGGCGTTAACCGCACCACATCTATCATCTGAATATCAGACACATACAAGTAAGGTGATCCACTTAATCATGAGATGGTAACTTAGTTTATTTCCAAATTGAAACATTTGGGAGTATACCACCGTATATCTGTATAGAAATAGATTATCGAGTCCAATTTAAATATTTAATTAAAAGTTACACAAAATATTTCATGGTTTAGGGTTTTAGATTAATAATTTTTCACGGGTTTACATGGTTTAATTTCAGGGTTAATTTTTGCAGTGTTCATGTTTCATGGTTTTTGGTTTATGGGAAAAGTCCCCCCAGGTTCTGCGATCCGGGGGGATTTTTGTTTGAAGAGGATTCAATCTATCCATTAATGCAAATATTGAGAATATTTCATAACTTAGTGCGACCAAATCCTTTAATAGTCGCACAAAATGAAAAAGAAAATTTTTTGCTTCCCCTTAATCCTTCTAATTTTTCTGATATCTTCTCAGCTTGTCAGCAATGCACAACAAAGAGAGGTTAATACCCTGGGGATAGGGGCAGAAGCCCCTGATTTCAATTTGCCTGGTATAGACGGTAAAAACTATAGTCTTGATGATTTCAGTGAATATGAAGTCCTGTTTATAGTATTCTGGGCAAACCACTGCCCTACGGCGCAGGCTTATGAAGACAGGCTTATTGAGTTGGTCAATACATACAGGACCAAAGGAGTGGGATTTGTCGCCATTTCCCCGAATTCCCCCAAGGCCGTAAGCCTTGCCGAACTTGGTTATACAGATCTTGGCGACGACATGGATGATATGGTGATCAGGGCAAGAGATAAGGGATACAATTTCCCGTACCTGTATGACGGAGATGACCATGCGGCTTCAATACCTTACGGACCCGTGGCTACTCCTCATGTATTCATATTTGACAGCGAAAGGTTTTTAAGATACCGGGGCAGGATTGATGATACAGAGAATCCGTATATTGAACCAAATACATCAGATGCAAAAGATGCAATAGAAGCCCTGCTGGCAGGTCAGGAAGTACCACTCAAGGAGACTCCCTCCTTCGGTTGTTCGATAAAATGGAAATGGAATGACCAGTGGGCCAGGAACCTGGAAAAGCAGTGGGCTGAAATGCCGGTCAGTGTTGATATGATCGATATTAAAGGTATAAAAGAACTGATTGCCAATGAAACTGAAAACCTGCGTCTTATAAACGTATGGGCTACCTGGTGCGGTCCCTGTATAGTAGAGTTCCCCGATCTGGTAAGCATAGACCGGATGTACAGGGGCAGGGACTTTGAATTCATCTCCCTCAGTGCTGACAATCCTTCACGGAGAGATAATGTGCTTAAGTTTCTTGAAAACCAGGAGGCTGCAAACCAGAATTACCTCTATAATGATAATGATAAATATGCACTGATTGAAGCCGTTGATAAAGAATGGCAGGGTGCACTTCCCCATACACTTCTTATCGCCCCGGGAGGAGAAATTCTGGCAAGATACGCAGGAGTTATAAACCCTCTTACGGTGAAGAGGGATATAGTAAATTATCTTGGCCGTTACTTTGCTGATGATTAAAACTCTATAACAAGTCTTTGCACCCGATAGCCAACCATTTATAAATAATCAGCAAAAGTCTTTTTCCAATTTTCAGTAACATGAGTATATAACTGAACTGGTTCATCAAATCAAAAAGACCTTATTTTGATGCTCTTGAAAGATACCTCGTCTCTGTGATCCTGCAGAAGAATGTGGCCATCTATTTTCCCATAA
>SKND01000416.1 GCA_007120695.1 Bacteroidales bacterium
ATTAAATATGAATTTATAAGATATCTTTATGAAGCTGGACGGTAAAAATGTTATTATAACCGGTGCTACTTCGGGGATTGGAAAGGAGGCAGCTATAGAGATCGCCAAATTGAATCCCTTTATTGTATTGCCAGTAAGGAACCTTGAGAAAGGAAAAAAAGTCAAAAAAGAGATTGCAATCAAATCAGGAAACCCTTCAATTTATCTTTTGGAGTGTGATCTTTCTTCGTTTGAGTCAATTCGTTCCTTTGCCAAAGAGTACAAAAAGCGCTTTTGCAAGGTCAATCTGCTTATCAATAATGCGGGAATATGGGAGAGGGAGAGAAAAGAGACCAAAGATGGTATTGAGATGAATTTCGGGGTTAATCACCTTGCACCTTTCCTGCTCACTAACCTGCTTCTGGATGAGATCCGTGCAGGAAGTCCTGCACGGATCATCAATGTATCTTCTGAAGCACACCGGTATGCAAAGATTAATTTTGATGATCCGGAGGGCAGCAACAGGTTCAGCAGTATGCAGTCCTATGGTCAGTCAAAACTTGCTAATATTCTGTTCACAAGGTATATGGCTGATGAATTAAAGGATGACGGAGTAAGTGTAAATTGCCTTCACCCGGGTGTTGTGGCAACAAACCTTTTCGATAATATGAACCCGGTACTTAAGTCAGTCTTCACCCTCTTCATGACCAGTCCCCGAAAAGGAGCCGAAACAACTGTCTTCCTTGCCACATCAATTCACCTGAATGGTGAAACAGGTGGTTATTATATCAGGAAGAAAATAAAAAAACCCTCAGGTGCGGCGCTGGACGACGAGGCAGCCAGAAAACTCTGGGAGTTGAGCTGCAGATATACAGGAATTTAAAGCATTACCGGGTTCACTAAAGATTCATATTGATACCTGAGAAGAAAGTAATTCCCGGCACAGGGTATCCGTTGTTTATTGTATAATCCAGGTTGAGCAGGTTCTTCCCTGTAACAAAAAGTTTTGAATTTCATGTTAATCTGTATGATAGCATAAGCTTTACGACAGTGTAGTTCTCTTTTAATGGTGCCTCACCGTAGTCTTTTTCTATATGTATTCGACTATTACCTCTTTCAGGAACTTTTCTTCCAGTTTCCTGGCAATTCGCTTAAGTACGGTTCGTCTTATCTCCAGCTCAACCGGAAGGTTGGGATCCTGGTGTGCAACATTGATTTTTGTGCCTATTATGATCTTTATCTCATCACTTTCGAGCAGCAGCCGCACGATTTGGTCTGCAGGTCCCTTTCCGGGAACAAAGTTAGGAGTGTATTCGTTAAGAATTTTGGAGACTTTGCTTAGAGTCAGTATGCCTTCTGTAACCAGATCGATGCCTTCCATGTATGACACCGGCGGAAGGTCCGGATCGCTGAATTCAAAAGTGTCTTTGATCTTGAGTCCCAGCTCCCTTGCTACTATATCTCCTGTTGTTCCGCCGGAAAGGATCTTTCTTCCTTTGTAATCTGTTACTATTGATGCCAGTTTGCCGTCATTCTCCTGATCAAACGGCGGCCCGCTGCAAAGCAGTAACTTTCTTGGTTCGCGGAAATATAATACGGCGCATGAAGTATCATCCTGTGCATTGTAATTGTCATTCTTGAATGCTGCGTTGATTATTTTGGAAGCTAGCTTCTGGGCAGAAATTTCAGGGTCCATCTCAATCAGTCTGACGATAAATTCCTGCACGTTTTCCCATCCCCATCCGAAAGGGTATTTCCTTGATCCCATTCCCGACTGGGTAATACCGTCTGAACAGAAAATAATCCTGTCTTCCTTGCGCGGTTGCAAATGACAACTTTTAATCTCCTTTCCTTTGTTTCTCTCTGAGCTGAGAATCAGGCAGGTCCATTCAGCCTCCAGTGGTTTGGTACCCCTCATAAGAAAGGTTCCGGGATTATCGTATTCAAGTATGCTTGTTCCCGCACTCATTTCTATATCTACCGCTGTGAAGGTTGAATAGCTGATTTTTCTCTGACTGCATACCGGGAGGGTGTTCATGATAATTTCGGCAATGCGTGCAACATCTTTATGTTCGCGGGTGAAGTTAAGAGCCATTGTTGCCGTAAGGGTTGCGAGTATGTTGGCTTTAACTCCGTGTCCCATCCCGTCGGAAAGCACCGTTACGATCCTGCTCTCTTCCTTGATCCTTTGCGACACGAATACATCACCGCAGATCCTCTCTTTTCCGTGGTTCTTTTGCTGATAACCGACTTCTACATAGAAACTCTGCATATCATGTAATCCCTTTATTCATAATTAGCCTTGTGAATATTCTGGTTACCGGAAGTATCCGATATCAGCAATATCATTAATATCATTAATATCATTTAATATCATTAATATCAGCAATATCAGCAATGTCAGCCGGTTGTTTTATCATCTTCTTTTGGTTTTTCAGGCATTTTATATGATTCGATTATGCTGTTCAGCATGGCTTCTGTTTCGGAGGCGCCCTCACCCAGCAGGAATCCTATCTTCTGCACAAGTTCCAGGTTTTTGTCTATTACGTCGGTAACCCTTTTAACAACTTCTTCTTTACGTACTTCCGGCACATACAGATCTCTGATAACCGCTCCCACTATCTTTTTTTTACGGATGGTAAAAATTGAAACATTGTAAAGAATCTCATTGAAATGCACATCCCTGTTCAATATATTATCATCATGGGTGAGTACATAGGAGAAAAGGTTGTGAAAGTTATAGGGAAGCAGGGTTTTAAGGTCGGCACCTTCAAGGCCGGGTATCACATCTTCTATCATCCTCACCTCATCATCCAGAATGTTGATGAAACTTTTATTGGCTTGTATAACCTTGAGTTCATGATCGACAAGAACAACGCTTGAGGGTAGTTTCTCCAGCATTGTGCGGGTTGTTTCAAAAGACTCCCTTGCCAGCTGCTGGTCACGTCTGGCGTTTTTCTCCGATTTTTTCAGGGCATCCTGTGTTTCTGCCAGTTTCTGGTTTGTCTCTCTGAGGGTTTTGATATAGTCGTGACGGTTCTTCAGGGTGAAGGTAAGACACATATCCGTCTTTGCCAGTCCCCGTGCTACCGCTATTGCAAAATCCCTGCAGGATGTATAGCCGCAGGAAGCACATCCTATTTCATCAACATTATGCTCTTTTCCTATTACCTGCAATATTTCCTGTATCTTATCTTCATCAGGGTAGGGCAGGCGCTGGTCATCTTTTTTGAATTTCCTTGAAAGGTCAAGTTTGCCAAACTCCTCCATATTGATTTTCCAGGTATTCATATCGAAGTCCGACATCCTCTTTTTAGCATAATCCACAACCAGGGTATAGCGGTTATATTTTTCACCTCTCCTTGAAGTGCCGGGTCCCATAATACATCCTTCATTATAGAACAGGTTGAAATGTTTTTTTATAGAGATGATATTATTTTCAAACTGTTTAACTGCTTCAAGCATGTTGTTCCTTCCTTCGGCAGTTATAATATTTCCGGTAAGAAGGTTCTGATCAATGTCTCCGGCTTCAAGAATGCCTGAGCTTACAGGATATAACGATCCCCTGCATCCTATGGGTGGGTCAAAATCAGAATATTCAACTTTTTTCTCTGTAATTTCATGTTCGGCAAAAAGCTCCCTGAGTTCAGTAAAGGTCAATACTGAATCAATTCTGCCATCGTCACGATACTTCCTGCCCTCCTTTTTTGTTTCAAGGCATGGTCCGATATAAACGACCCTGATATCATCACCGTACTTTTTTCTGGCAACTTTTGCCGTGGCTATCATGGGAGAAACTATCGGTGCAAGGTTGTCAGTCAGCTCGGGATGGAATTTCTCAATATAGGATACAACCGCCGGGCAGTTTGCGGTTATATAGTATTTTCCCTTAAAACCAGTAAACAGCTCTTTATACTTCTGTGAGATCAGGTCAACTCCGAATGAAGCTTCAATCACAAAGTCAAACCCAAGGGCCCTGATCATTTCCACAAATTTTCTGTAATCAGTTATATCATGAAATTCGCCCGATATACTGGGATCACATATTGCAGCAACCCTGGAGTCTGATGCTATCAGGGCTACTGTCTCCTCTTTCGAATCCCTGTAGGTAATAGCACCCGGGGAGCAAACCTTTATGCAATGACCGCAACCAATGCATGCATTGTGCATTACTTCAGGGTACTGCTGATGTGCCTCAACCTTTATGGCATTCACGGGACAAATCCTGACACAGGCATATGACAGGTTGCATTTTCCGGTATCTATATTGATAAGGGCCATATTCTATTTTATTTGCAGTGACTGTTTGAGCAGTTTCACAATATCATCAGGCTTGACTCCTTCAAATATTTGATCACCCACCTTCAAAATAGGTCCTTTTTCGCACTTGTCAAAACACCGGCTGCCATGAAAAAAAAACTTATCTTCGAGTTTGTTCTCTTTTAGAAACTGATCGATGATCCCCATACAAATTCTGTTACCTCTTGAAAAGCATGAACTGCCGAGGCAGATCACTATTTCCTGTCTGTCATCCATAATACTGGTTACCCCTTTACAATGATTAGATTAACAAAAACCTGATATCTAAGCAAAAATAGTATTTTTTTTGGTTAAAAATATGCTGATAAACATTGTTAATTTTGTAACAATGTTCTTAGAATAACAATATTTTTTGTAAAATTGTGTTTTATAAACGGGTTTTTTTCAGTAACTTGTAAGAACTATTCTTATGGATGATCAAACTTCTGTCATACTTGCAAGGTATCCCCGGGGTCATCGTGATTGTTTAATTCCAATATTACAGGATATCCAGGATGAATTTGGTTACCTTTCCGAGCCCTCCGTAATTGAGGTGGGACGTTATATCGATATGCCTACAGGCAAGATATACGGACTTGCAACCTTCTACAACCAGTTCAGGTTTGAACCCAGGGGACGCTATCATATACGACTGTGTCAGGGTACCTCGTGTCATGTTACAGGTGCTGCCGGCATCGTCAGTGAACTTGAAAAGAGGCTGAAGATCAGCTCAGGCCAGACCACAAGAGACGGAATGTTCAGCGTTGAGCTTGTTGCCTGTATGGGTGCATGTCATTTGTCACCGCTTATACAGGTAAACGAAAATTATCATACACGTTTGAAACAGGGTGATATTAAAGAGATTGTTGATTCATATTTGGAGGGGGATGAATAAAATGGCTGCAAAAACACATATACCTGTAGAAAAGGAGTACCTGGTAAATAATGTCTTGCTGAACGAATCGGCAGATCTCCCTGATGATGTTGAGAAATTTCTCAGGTATGTAAGAAGGGACAGGGTGAAATATCCCGTAATACTTGTAGGTACAGGAAGTTGTGGATTAATATCCGGTGCCTGTGATACAGTACATGAGATAAACCAGTACCTTGAAGAACGTGAAATAAAGGCTGATGTTACCGAGACCGGCTGTTTTGGGTTCTGTTCAATGGAACCCCTTGTACAGGTTCAGCTACCCGGAAAGGCAAGAGTGCTGTTCAGGAATGTGACAGCCGAAAAATTGCCTTTTGTTCTTGACGGTATGTTTAACAGCATGGTCCCTGAAGATATGGTACTCGGACAGATAAGGAGTTCTTCCCTTGAGTTGTGGAAAGACGTGCCATTTATTGAAGAATTGCCTTTTTTCTCAATGCAGTACAGAAATCTCCTGAAAAACTGGGGCCGGATAAATCCCCTCTCAATCGAAGAGTATATTGCATCGGGTGGTTACAGGCCATTTGTAAAAACCATCAGGAACTACACACATGAGGAGGTATGCGATATTGTTGAGGAGAGCGGACTTCAGGGCAGGGGAGGCGGAGGTTTCCTTACGGGGAAAAAATGGAAAGTGGCACATTCGGTAATGGCAGACCAGAGATACCTGATTTGCAATGCAGATGAAAGTGATCCGGGAGGTTTTGCAAACAGGGCAATGATCGAGAGTGATCCTCACCGTTTGCTGGAAGGGATACTGATAGCTGCATATGCTGTAGGTACTTCCAGTGCGTATATCTATATAAGGAATGATTACAGAATTGCCATCGGAAGGCTTGAAAAGGCTATTGAACAGGCAAGGGAGTATGGTTTGCTTGGCCACAATATCTACGGAAGCGGATTCAATATTGATATCATCATCAGGAAAGGTGCCGGTGCTTTTGTATGCGGAGAAGAGACGGCAATGATAAACAGTATCGAAGGCAAACGCGGAATGCCAAGGCCAAAGCCTCCGTATCCAGCTGTATCGGGACTGTTTGGTAAGCCTACTGTGGTTAACAATGTAGAAACCCTTTCAAATATTCCCATGATCTTTGAGAACGGACCGGACTGGTTCAGGTCAATAGGGAGTGAAACAGCCCGGGGCACAAAAATGCTGGTTCTGTCGGGTAAGGTGGTTAATCAGGGGATCATTGAGGTGCCGATGGGAACCAGGGTAAGAGAGCTGATTTATGATGCCGGAGGAGGCATTCCCGGAAAGAAGAAATTCAAGGCAGTACAGATCGGAGGACCATCGGGGGGATTCATTACTGACGGGAATATAGATGTACCATACGATTTTGAATCTCTGGCATCTGAAGGAGTTTATATGGGTTCAGGTGGGATGGTGATACTGGATGAGGATTGCTGTATTATAGATACCGTGAAGTATTTCATGGATTTTATCCAGAAGGAAAGTTGCGGTAAATGTATTCCATGCAGGGAGGGTACCCGGCGGATGCTTGAAGTCTACGAGAATATTACCAAAAGACCGGTTGATGAGAACGGACACACAACACTTGAGCGGTTCAAAGGAGTCATGCAGCTTGAGAGTCTTGCCGGGGTAATAAAAGATACGTCGTTATGCGGCCTTGGTCAGAAAGCTCCAAATCCGGTTATCAGTTCCCTGCGGTACTTCAGAAGCGAATATGAAGAACACATATTCGACAGGGAGTGTAGTGCCGGTGTCTGCAAGGAACTAAGGCTGTTCTATATCGATGTGGATAAGTGCACCGGCTGCACGGCGTGTGCTCCTAAATGCCCTGAATCTGCCATAATAGGAACAAAACGGCACCCGTTTTTCATTGTTGAGGAGAAATGCACAGGATGCGGCATCTGTTATGATGTTTGCAAGTTCAGTGCAATCTACGTTAAATAGTTTGAGAAACTTCAAATTACTGGAGTATGATAGTCAAGATAGAAGTTAACAACAAGGTCATCAAGGCACGCAAGGGTGATACCATAATGTCTGCTCTTAGAGCCAACGGGATAAGAATTCCTTCAATATGCTCGATGAAGGATCTCACACCAACCGGCGCATGCCGGATGTGTGTGGTTGAGGTTGAAGGAAAAGAGGGACTGATGCCTTCATGTTCCCATCCGGTTACAGAATGGATGAAGATCAGAACTCATTCTCCAAGAGTAAT
>SKND01000116.1 GCA_007120695.1 Bacteroidales bacterium
AAAACCTTTATCTGATCGGTTTTCCCTGCCGCCAGAACCGCCTGGTATGCACCAAGCGCCATTGCATCATTACCGGCAAAAACCGCATCAATATCCGGGTGTGCCTGCAACATAGATTCCATCACCTCCATTGCCGTGTTCCTGTCAAAATCGGCGCTCTGCTGCGCTACCATTACAAGTCCGGGAAACTCATCCACAACACTGTGAAAACCGCGCGAGCGATTCCACGTGTTATTATCGCCTACCAGTCCGAGTATTTCCACGTAAGTGCCCTGCTGGTTCATCTCCCTCACAAAATACTGACCGAGCTTAACACAGCCTGTAAAATTATCTGACAGCAACTGGGTCACAGCCGCATCACGCGAATTGATCTCCCGATCCATGCAAAAAGTGGGAATACCGGCATCCCTTGCCCGGGTTACATTCAGTACCGAGCCGTCGGCATCTGTGGGATTGAACAAAATCGCATCATAACCCATGGCAATTACATTGTCAAAATGTTCTGCCTCGCGGGCAGAATTGTTCTGGGAATCATATATCACCGCCTCATACCCCAGATCCCTGGCTTTAGCTGCTGCAGATTCGCCGAGCACCACAAACCAGGGATTGTTAAGGGTTGAGATGACAACAGCCATTTTTCCTTTATCTGATCCACGGGATCCGCTGCAAGTGACTAAAAAAGGCAGTGTCAATATTATCAATAGTAAACAGACCACTGTTTTAAGCATGATGATTCAGAGTTTTAATATTATATATAACGGTACGCATACAAAAGACCTTTTGCAAAACTAATCCTTTAATTGACTTTTCAATATCCTCAGTGCCGATTCATAAAGCCCTCCTGCCGTAATGCCGTAATGCCTGAAAATATCGGACTGCGACCCCGTTACCGTGTACTCGTCGGGTATCCCAACTCTTCTGAACGGTACGGCCACTCCCTCTTCCATTAGCACTGCAGCAGACGCTTCGCCCAATCCGCCAAATATACTGTGCTCTTCAACGGTAATAACCGCCTTGCACTCCAAAGCAGCTCTTATGACAGCTTCATTGTCCAGAGGTTTGAGGGTATGCATGCTTATCACCCTTGCCCCGACACCTTCTCTGTATAGCAGTTGAGCAGCTTCATACGCCGGGGCAACCGCCTCGCCAAAAGCAATAAACGCAATATCATCACCATCTGTCAGCACCGTGGCCTTTCCTATATCAAAGCCGGCACCCTCATCATAAAGGTCCGGCATCGGCTTTTTCCCGAATCTAAGGTAAAAAGGCTTGTTACTTGCGGCGGCAGCCCTGACAGCCATAAGTGTCTCATGGTTATCGGCGGGAGCAACTATTATAATATTATTTACAGCCCTCAGTGCAGCGATATCGTGAATTGAATGGTGTGTGGAACCAAGCGCCCCGTAGCTCACCCCGGCACTTATACCTACCAGGTTTACTGGATAATCCGAATAGGCCACATCATTCTTGATCTGTTCGAGCGAGCGGGTGGCAAGGAAACAGGCAGGAGATGTCGCGAACACCGTCTTACCGCACGATGCCAGTCCGGCAGATATCCCTACCAGGTTCTGCTCTGCGATACCGGTTTCCACAATCTGCTCCGGGTACTTTTGTGCAAACGGAACCAGCTTGCCCGATCCTCGCGAATCGCTTGTAACCACGAGCAGATCACTGTTTTCAGCCGCCATAGCAGAAAGCGTTTCAGAATACACCTCCAGATTAGGCCTGCCTGTTGTAAGTTTATCTGTTATTTCCATATTAACATTGCCCTGAGGCAAATTTTTCTTCTTCAATTATGTCCTTACCAATTCGCAGGAAAATTATCAGGCCGTTTTATCATCCAACTCTTTAATCCTTAACTCAAGTTCGCGTACAGCTGCCTTATACTGCCCATCATCCGGTACCCCGTGATGCCATTTAACCACGTTTTCCATAAAACTAACGCCTTTCCCCTTGATGGTATCGGCAATAATGAGCGTTGGCTTGCCAGTCACAAATGGGACACTCCTCAAAACACTGCGCAGGTCTTTTATATCATGGCCATCTACATGTGTAACTACCCATCCGAAAGCCCTGAATTTTTCATCTATCGGACAGGGATTGCAAACTTCGGCAGTTCTTCCTGTAATCTGCAGGGTATTATGGTCAAGTATAGCAACCAGGTTATCCAGCCTTTTGTGAGAAGCAAACATAGCAGCCTCCCAGTTGGATCCCTCAGCCAGCTCCCCGTCGCCCAGCAAAGTGAAAACCCTGTAGTTCATATTGTCCATTTTGCCTGCAAGGGCAATTCCTGCGCTGATTGATAGTCCGTGACCCAGTGCTCCTGTATTGAACTCAATGCCGTTCACGTGCCTGGTGGGATGCCCCACATAATGCGATCTGTATCTGCCAATGGTTTCCAGGTCACTTTCCGGGAAAAATCCTTTTGAGGCAAGCACCACGTAAAGAGCCTCAACGGCATGCCCCTTACTCTGTATGTACCTGTCCCTTCCGGGATCATTAAAATTCTCAGGTGATACATTGAGAACATCATTGTACAGCACATTTAAAATGTCAATACATGACAGGTCCCCCCCGGTATGCCCGGCATTTGCATTCTTGATATACTTCAGAAGTGCCAGTCGTAATACGGCTGATTTAATTTCAAGTTCCTTATCGCTGCAGGAAGCCATCACCTATTATTATCTCATTATAACAATTTATGCTTATGCAAATAAATAAAAAATATACGAAGCACCAAAAGAAAATAATAGAAAATAAATGAAAATTTTCAAAATATTCTTTAAGGCTGCAATAACAGGAAAGCTGCAATAACAGGAAAGCTGCAATAACAGGAAAGCTGCAATAACCTGAAGGCCGCAATAACTTGTTCATATAGTGGAAAAATCCTTAAAGCAATTTATAGTTAATGTATCATCTGGCTTCTTGTTTTTACAGGAAATCTCACATGTCTTATCATGCTCTTTTAGAAATATAAGTCAGATGTGACATTGACTCATTTGAAATACTGAAGCTGATTTATATGTCAAATACAATCAATATATAATCAGTTACATAAAGATGTTTTGTTTGTATTAAACAAACATTATCCCCCTCTTAATTGTTTATAAAAAAAAATAAGCCACCATGAATTATACTAGAACATTATTATTCGCTGTGACTCTTTTTAGCACCTTATTCAGTTCTGCTCAGGATTTATCGAAACACAAATGGGAAAACAGGCTGATTTTGCTAATAACCGACGATGAAAACAACCCCACGTTTAAGTCCCAGGTAGCTGAATTCAGCAAGGATTTGACCGGTTTAAATGAACGAAAATTAATTATATACCAGGTAATGCCCGGAGAATACAAAACCGGATTGAATGGTAATAACAAAAAAAAGTCAGCGCGTTTATATAATGATTATAAAAAAACCGATGCAGGGTTCGAAATTGTTTTACTGGGCCTGGATGGTGGAATAAAGCTTCAGCAAAATGAATTACTGCAATTAGAAAAATTATATGCCACTATTGATGTGATGCCAATGAGGCGCAGTGAGATTGAAAGAAAAAAGCAGCATTTAAAAAACGACTAATTACAGGAGTCATGCTTCATTTACAATTACCGGGTGAGCTTAACACAGCAGGCAGAAATTAAGGACAGACACTTCTAATTTGAAATTATCAGGTCTATCTCATGCTCCTTCATCATGGCCCTGTCCTTTGCGGTAATTTTGGAATCGGTAATCAGGTAATTGATCAGGGAGAGTGACCCGAGGCTTGCAAATGCATTCTTGCCAATCTTTGATGAATCGGCAACCAGGTAAACCACTTCGGCTGATTCAATCATTGCACGCTTGACAACTATATCGCTGATGCTCGGATAGGTCAGCCCGGATTTGAGAGTTATTCCTGCCGTTGCAAGAAACAGTTTATCTGCATGCAGGTTATTGAAGAAATCGGCAGCCTTTTGTCCGGTCAGCGACAGTGTCGGGGCCTTGAATTCTCCGCCGGTAACAACCAGGTTAATTCCCGGATCTCCGCCAAGTATCAGTGCAATATTAAGAGCATTGGTTATCACGGTCAGGTTCTTGTAACCGCTTATCAGCCGGGCTATCTCGGTAGTTGTTGATCCCGAATCAAGAATAATTGTATCGCCGTCATTTATCAGCTCAATAGCCCTTCGTGCAATACGGGTCTTCTCAAGCATGTTATCCTGGTTACGAAGTGTAATGCTCCTTACATTGGACTCGACATTCTCCAGGAAAGCCCCCCCGTGCTCCCTCTTGATAATACCTTCCTTCTCAAGCTTCTCCAGGTCCTGCCTGATCGTGACTTCGGTGACTTTGAAAATTTTACTAAGGTCAACCACCTTGGCATGACCATCTTCCTTGATAAGCTCCAGTATCTTTTCCCTCCTCTGATTTGGAAGCATAATAAATGTTTTTGAATAAGATCTCCCTTTCGGGGATCATGGCTTCTACACTAACTTGAAATAGATAAATAAACGAAGGTAAATGTAACAAGAAAATAATAAATGCAGGGTCATTCTCTGAAATAAATCATCTGTTTGCACTGTCCATAGCCATAAACGGCCGTTGCTTCGAAAATTTTATTTAAATTAATTTTATTTCGCACAATCGTTTGTTCTATGACAAAATTTTTAGATATTTGTTTCTTTAACTTCCTAAAAACTGACTACCAATCGGCGAAAATGTAAGAAATATAAGAGAACTTGCTGATCTGATTGGATTTTCTGCAAGTACAGTCTCCCGGGTGCTTAACGGGAAAGGTGAGCAGTTCCGTATCAGTACCCAAACCTCCGAAATAATCCTGAAAGCTGCTGCTGAATATAACTACTTCCCCAACAGGATTGCGCGAGGTCTGAGGCTTGAAAAAACTGAAACAATCGGGTTGATAGTTCCTGATATTGCGAACCAGTTCTTCTCCTCCATGGCAAAAACCATTGAAATTGAGTCAAGAAAAAACGGGTACTCAATTTTCCTGTGCGACAGCCTGGATAATATTTCCACCGAAAAGGAACTCCTGAACCTTCTTGCAGCCAGAAAGGTCGACGGCATCATTCTTGCTCCTGTCGGAACTGGCAGTGATCACATAAATGAATTCAGCAAAAATGGAATACCCGTTGTGATTATTGACCGTTACCTGCCTGACACCAAAATCCCTTATATTACAACCGATAATTACTTAGGAGCCTGCCAGGCAATGGAACATATATTGGCTATGGGACATCGAGTCGTTGCATGTATCCAGGGCTTGAATGGTATTTCGGCGAATGAGGACCGTGTGCGTGGATATAAAGACACCCTTAATAATAACAGTATTGCGGTTGACAACAGCCTGATAGTGGGTGACGATTTCGGCGAAGAGACCGGATATGTCCAGGCAAAACTATTAATGAAGAGGAATAATCCCCCCACTGCAATTTTTGCCCTCAGCAACCTGATCTCTCTTGGAGCGATGAGGGCAATTTCTGAAAGTGGACTGAAAATACCAGATGATATTTCACTCGTCTCTTTTGACGATCAGCCATACTCCGCACTACTTGCCAGTCCGATGACAACCGTTGAACAGGAAAAGGATGAAATTGCAGTCAGGGCAGTGAATATTCTCCTCGAACGTATTACCGGTGCCAAAGATGAGAGAGTGATTGAAAAAATAATGATCAAACCAAAACTGATTATCCGTAAGTCGGTAAGAGAAATGTGAACTTATTATTTATGCACAAACGATTGTTTCTAACTTAAAACCTGAACTATGGTAGTAATACACTCTTACGCGTGGGCTGTTTTCCTTGCCTTTATAACAATGCTTTGCTGGGGTTCATGGGCCAATACCCAGAAACTTGCTACAAAAAAGTGGCCCTTCCAGCTTTTTTACTGGGATTATGCTATCGGAGTGCTCCTTCTTTCACTTATATTGGCCTTTACAGCCGGAAGTACAGGAAACGATGGCCGCAGCTTTATAGCAGACCTTTCCCAGGCCAATCTTTCTTCACTTGGATCTGCATTTCTGGGAGGAGTTGTGTTTAATATTGCGAACATTCTTCTGGTTGCTGCAATTTCAATTGCCGGAATGGCAGTTGCTTTTCCGATAGGTATTGGACTTGCACTAGCTTTGGGTGTAGTTGTAAATTATATTGCGACACCTTTAGGTAACCCGGTTATTTTATTTACAGGAGTAGCCTTTGTTGTGGTTGCCATAATTCTTGATGCAAAGGCTTACAGAAAACTACCGGGTCAAACTGAATCACCGACCAAGGGAATTGTAATTTCACTTTTAGCGGGCGTGCTGATGGGATTTTGGTATTATTTCGTAGCTGGTTCCATGGCAAGCGATTTTGTTAATCCCGGGGCAGGAAAACTAACTCCATATACTGCTTCAGTTATAATGGCCGTAGGATTGCTGGTATCAAATTTTTTGTGGAACACTATTTTCATGTATAAACCCCTCACGGGCGAAAAAGTTACATACATGGATTATATCAAAAAAGGAGATACCCGTCTTCACCTGATAGGATTACTTGGTGGAGCTATTTGGAGTCTTGGAACAACGGTTAACATAATTGCTGCCGAACAGGCAGGTTTTGCAATATCTTATGGTCTGGGACAGGGGGCTACCCTGATCGCGGCACTATGGGGTGTATTCATATGGAAGGAGTTTAAGGGGGCCAAAGGAGTTAATGGATTGCTGACTGCGATGTTCCTGTTCTTTTTCGTGGGACTTGCACTGATAATTGCGGCAAGGCTTTATTGACCGTAAAGAATATGTTGACCGGAACAGTTACAGGAAAAAACCTGCACCACCTGCTCCGGCAGGAAAATAAAACTTTAAATCCACCTGGTATATTCGGGTTGCTTTTATACTTCAAGATTCGGCAAACCAGGCGGGAAAAAACGTAAACGACAAAAATAGAGATATGTCAAAAAAAATAGTGGTAGTTGGAAGCTCAAACACCGACATGGTGGTCAAGGTGCCACACATACCGGCTCCCGGAGAAACAGTTATGGGATCCGAGTTGCTTACCATATCCGGAGGCAAGGGGGCCAACCAGGCAGTTGGTGCGGCCCGTGCCGGGGGCGATGTTGTATTTATAGCATGTGTTTCTGACGATACCTTTGGAACCGATGCAGTAGAAAACTATAAAAAAGACAGCATAGACACCTCTTTTATCAAGGTCAAACCCGGCATCCACTCGGGTGTTGCGCTGATAAATGTTGCCGAAGACGGCGAAAACAGCATAGCGGTAGCTCCAGGAGCCAACAGCCACCTTCTTCCGGAGGATATATTCAACGCCAGGGATGCATTCAGGGATGCCGGTATAGTGCTGGTACAGCTTGAAATACCGGTTGAAACAGTAAGTGCCGTTGCCGAACTTGCTGCAGAGCTGA
>SKND01000155.1 GCA_007120695.1 Bacteroidales bacterium
GCCTGCCATTGGCCGGAGACAACAAAGTAAAAGACAAACAACCGTTCCAGTATGCCTATAAACCGGCCGGCCCTGGAAAGAGATCCATCTTCTTCACTGTTTTTGATTGGATTCCATTGCGAGATGCTTGCTTTGACAATCACCGCCGCCGCAAATGTTACAAATACAAGAGAGGTTGCCAGCACCAGGTTACTTCCGGATAGCAGTCCGGAGATGTCAAATTCAAAAGGCTTATAGAAGGAGGTTGCAATGACAATAATAATGATATGTGCTGCCTGGTCAAGAAAATACAGTTCCTTACCGGGCCTTTTGTTGCTGAGCCAGGCCTTAGTCAGATCGATGATAAAATGGGAAATTATTATTAAAATAAATGCTTTCCAGTAGTACAAGTTGAATTCAAGGACCAATGCAAGTAAGATTGCATGTACTCCTGTATGGACAAAGAGTTTGGGCGATTTTATCTTTCTGTTGTTTTTTCCTGTCACTTACCCTTCCCTGTGTAATGCCCAACTTTTCCCCTAATTCTGTTTGTGTCAGTTGTGGCTGGTCCAGGGCTAATTTCACTATTTCGGCCGAATTTTGGGTGCATCGTAATTTTTGCTGCCAATACCGATCGCTATTTTAATATCAAGTTCTTTTATGCATTTGACAGCAGCTTTCATTTTTAATGCCATCATCAGGACATCTTCCACATTTTTAACTTCAAGCTGAAAGCTGTCTCCCCTGAAAAATTGCCATGCACCTGGTTCGGATCACTGGGTTTTAAATAATGTCTTTAGCGGCCCCATCCATTCTTTCGGGTCGCCGACTTTACGGGATCTGATAATATCGCCTGTTACAATGCTGGTCATGTAGCAAATATATCTTTTTCTTTGATATCCGTTTCCGCCTCCTTTTGAAGGATCAATTCTTTAAGGGTTTCGGGCGAGCTGATGATGAATCCTCTCAGGTTGGGTTGCTGACCAGCAAGGTTGATCTTACTTCGTGGATGATCGGTCTGGCTGAATCTTTTTCCGGCAGGGATTGATGGAGTGGATCTTGATACTGATGCAGGGTTATTACGCCTTTGCTGAATATATGGGAAGCAGTGACCATGCTTCTTACTATTTCGCAAACAGGAAATACAGGCCGTCTTAAATCAGTCTCTATTCGGCATTGTCATTCTATGGGATCATTCCTAAAACTGTTGCACAGATAACCAGTGTTACAGGGCTTTAAACTGCCGGATTTTCAAATGCGTTCGGTGAGTATACCTACAGGATTCTGATATCAACCAGCGATTTCTTCTATGGGGTAAACTAATTTCCCAAATTCCATAATATGTTGCTTTAGTTCCGGCTCTTTTAATGACTCAAATCTTACAACGTCAAATTTATGGGGGAGGCTCAGGTATTCATTCAGCCGGATGTTCAGTTTGCTGACTTCGGCAGGTTCCAGGCCCCATACGGCGAGATCAATATCTGAACCATGCTTGTGGTTCCCCATTGCCCTGGACCCGAATATAACAAGTCTGGTCAATTTTTCAAATCGGCTGACTTCATTAATAATTGCCGCATTCTGCTCATTTGTAAGGCCATCGATCATAATTCCTTCTCCAGGTAATCAATTAACCGGGTTATGGCGGGAAAATATTTTGATTGCACATTATTCACCATTTCCCGGAATATTTCTTCCTGATACGTATGGGTCATCAGGTTCCGGTTATCGAGCATATCGATCCATACTTCACCGTCATGGATTATGCCGGCAGAAAATGCTTCCTTAATAACATCCCGAGGGAACTGCACCTGCACTCCCCGGCTTTCAAGGAAATCTTTCAGGGTTTTCCATGAAAGTTCAAAAGTATACTCAAATCGTTGGATCATTCCTTCCTTTTCCAAAACCGACAGTTCTGCGAACCGGCTGGTTGCCTCTTCCAGTTGCCGGTAGGCCTTGATAAAATTGTTATAACGTTGTTTCCACCTTGTTTCTTTGTGGTTCATGGTTGAAGGATACGGTTGGGTTTGTTCTTATTTTCGCTTTTAGATTTATGTAAAGATATTGAAAATGGTGTTGTTCTGCAATATTTAAAGATTAATCAGGACTATGCCTGTTTCAGATAAGGTTTATGAATTCTCTTCATTCCCGCCATTTTTCGAGGGGCTGCTTCCGGAGGGTTATCAGCTTGAAGGCCTTCTTAAATTCGGCAAGATTGACCGGAAGGGATAAAAAGGTGTTCCGATTGAAAAGTTTAGGGCCATAAAGGTTTTGATTAAGGTCCTATTGCATTTTATATGTTAATACTGTAAATTTACTTAGTCTTATGGATAGCACCGTTTTATTTAAAATGTCTCGCTGCGTATTATTAAAATCTCGTTAAAATCCAGAAATATGAGAATACTATTACTCTTGTTCGTAATCATTGTTTTCACTTTTCCTCTTTCATCTTCTTCTGCTCAGGAGACTATCCCTGCATCAGGCGGTGAAGCAAAAGGGAGTGGAGGCTCGGTGAGCTATTCAGTGGGGCAGTTATTCTATAACATCCACACAGGAACATCCGGTTCAGTAGCTGAGGGTGTTCAGCAGCCCTTTGAGATTTCGGTTGTAACCTCCGTGGTGGATGCAGAAGGTATTGACCTTGTTATTTCAGCTTTCCCGAATCCTGCATTAGACTATTTTATACTCAGGGTAGATAACTACGATTTTGAAAACCTTGAATATTTCTTTTATAATGTCAGTGGCAGGCTTCTTAAAGAAGGGAAAATAACGGCCGTCGAAACCACCATTTCAGTAACAAGCCTGGTGCCGGCCGTCTATTTTTTAAAAGTTATCCAGACCATTCCTTCTTATCAGGAGGTAAAAACATTCCGGATCATTAAACACTAAACATTTATGAAAAGAACTTTTACCCTTTTTGCAGCTGTATTATTTACTGCTGTTATATCAGCCCAGTTACCTGGGAAAATAAGCTATCAGGCTGTGATCCGCAATGCAAGCGATCAGCTTGTTGTCAACCAGGAAGTTGGATTGAGGGTTAGCATCCTGCAGAACTCAATTGACGGTACTGTAATATACCAGGAGATATACAATCCACATCCCGAGACTAATAATAATGGGTTGCTGACTATTGAAATTGGCGCAGGAGTGCCACTGACAGGGATATTTTCGGAAGTTGACTGGTCTGACGGCCCCTATTTTATCAAAACAGAGATCGACCCTTCCGGGGGAACCACATACACCATTACCGGTACAAGTCAGTTGCTGAGCGTACCGTATGCCTTTCACTCCAGATCATCTGAAATCCTTACCGGGGAAATCACAGAAAGCCAGATTACGGATTTACAGGAATATCTTACCGAAGAAACTGACCCCTTATTCACTGCCTGGGATAAATCTGAAGGCATAGTCATTACAGAAAGCCAGATTAGTGATTTGCAGCAATACCTGACAGAGGAAACCGACCCAAGCGTTCCCGCCGGTGCACAAACCGGCGAAATGCAATACTGGAACGGCACAGCATGGGTAACCGTTGCACCAGGCTCTGCAGGGCAGGTTTTAACTTTCATTAACGGTGTTCCAACATGGGCGGCACCAGGTGTGAACGATGTGGAAAACCCTATCACCGGTAAAATATGGATGGACCGAAATCTCGGAGCCTCAAGAGTTGCCGGGTCAAGTACTGATGCCGCTGCCTATGGCGATTTATACCAATGGGGCAGAGCTTCCGATGGTCATGAGATCAGAACATCAGGCACAACTACAACATTAAGCGATAGTGATACTCCAGGCCATGGCGATTTTATTTTAGTTCCGGAGGTTGGCCCACTCGATTGGCGTTTACCACAAAACGATGATTTATGGCAGGGCGTAAGCGGTGTAAATAATCCTTGTCCAGATGGTTACAGGTTGCCGACAGAAGCAGAGTGGACTGCAGAGCGACAAAGCTGGAGCAGCAATAATGCAGCAGGAGCTTTTGCCTCGCCCTTAAAACTGACTGTTGCCGGCAACCGCAACCTCTTAACTGGTTCGCTCGACGAAGTAGGCTCCAGTGTAGATTATTGGTCAAGTACCGTAGCTGGTGAGTTTTCACGGGGTATGTTCATCAGTGGTAGCAATGCCGGCATGCGCTCAAGCCGCCGGGCGTTCGGGTACCCTGTTCGTTGCATCAAGGATTGATTTCGCACTGTTGATCAACCCCGTGAAATTAGGCGAAGCCTTCCACTAAGTGGATTTCACGAAACTCATAGCTGATTTATTTAATCCGTTCTAACTTCCTATTGGCGTTTCATGGATGCGATCAATTGCCGAATAGTCAGAACCATGGTCATGATCAATTCCTGCAAATTCATGCGTAAGCCTTACCCACAGTCCGGTTGCGGCATCATATCCAAGGATGTCACCGTCCAGGGCATCATCAAGGACAAAGGTGCTTCTGAAGACCGGAATAATAAACTTCTTTCTCTGTTTAATTGCTATATTTAAACCGAAATAAGATCATACACCGACAATGAGTTTTCTGAGATATTTCTTTGTGGCTACTGCATTTATTGGTTTTGGAAGTGTCTCTTTTTCGCAACCCGGTTTTTTTGTTCAGGGAGATTCGCTTATTCAAAAAAGGAAGAATGCTGTTTACATTGGCTATGCAGCGGGTGTTACTGCAAGTTATACCGGCTTGTATCATGCCTGGTATAAGAAAAACGGGTTGTCTGATTTCAGTGTTCTTAATGATAACAATCACTGGCTTCAGATGGATAAGGTGGGACATGCGACTACTGCCTATCAAATTGGTGAGTATGGAATCAGCCTGCTCAGGTGGGCCGGTATTAATGACAGAGAGGCAATATGGAAGGGAGGGTTATCTGGATTGGTGTTTCTGACAGGGATCGAGATTTTTGATGGTTTTTCTGATGATTATGGTTTCTCATGGGGGGATCAGGCAGCGAATGTGTTTGGTTCTGCATTTGTTATTGGGCAGGAATTGCTGTGGAGAGAGCAGCGCATTCGGTTGAAGTTTTCATATTTTCCCACCAGGTATGCCAGGTACAGGCCGGAATTATTGGGCAAAAATCCGGTTGAAACATGGCTCAAGGATTATAACGGTCAAACGTACTGGCTGTCATTCAGTCCGGGATCTTTTGGAGAAAACATTTTGTTTCCCGAATGGTTATGTTTTTCATTTGGATATAGCGCCAGTGGGATGACGGGAAGCTACAGGAACCCTGAATTCAATGAAGCAGGCACCTCAATTCCGGAGTTTACAAGGTACCGGCAGTACTTTTTTTCGCTGGATTTGGATCTTACAAGACTCGAACCCCGATCTGGTTTTCTGAAAACACTTTTCTCAACTTTTGGTTATATTAAATTTCCGTTCAGCACCCTGGAATATAATAAGATTGAGGGGTTAAGATTCAGGCCTGTGTATTTCTAACTGATGCCGCAAGGATATGACATTCATTTTATGTACTATACGTGTAAAATTTATGGAACTCTATCCGGTTATTGTAAGTACGTTTCCATCCCGGGTGACTGTATATTTCTTGACAGCAGTAGTGGCAGGACCCTGAAGTACCGAACCCTGGGCCGAAAAAACAGATCCGTGACATGGACATGGGAAATTGGTGTTTGCATGGCTGTAATTTATTGTACACCCCTGGTGTGTACATACTGATGAGAGGGCCACAAAAACTTCATTTCCGGTATTTGCTACGATTATGCCTTGAAGGGTAACCGAATTGCCTGCCGTTTTCAGTGTTGAATATTGGGATGAATCAAGATCAATGGTAATATCATCGCCGGGAAGCAGGATATCGTCATCTTCATCTTTGCTGCATGAAACTGCAAACGGAATTGCAATTGCCGCACCTGCCTGCATACTTCTGATTATAAACTTCCTTCTTTCCATATTGTTTTAGTTTTATTGATAATCAAAGATAAAATACACGGGTAATAGTGAACCCGAAGAAAATGTCTCCTTTCTCCCATTTGCCCGATGTGTTGGCGAGCCAGGCCTTGTCTGCTATTCCCTGGGTGTTGGAAAAGAAAAGCTGGAAAACATGGCCTCCTGTCTCTATGTCAAATCCGGCTGAAACCGGATTGGTACGCTCAATGCCACCGTCAACGACGGAAGGTATGTACTCCAGGTTAAGGTGAGTCATTGGTGTCAGCCTTATCCTGGCGGCAGTCCCCAGCGAAAGGTGACTGACGGAACTCCCGGTTTCAGGCAGCAAGCTGCTCGTTAGCCATATAGGGCTTATCTGTATGGAAAACAGTTCCGAAAACTTCCTGCTTACCATAAGCTGGTGAATATAGCTTGTCCTGTCAAAGAAATTATCGTAATCGGCAGGGTAAATGTTTCTTAAACTTGCGTGAGAAGCGGATAGATAGTAGCTCAGGCTTACGGGGGACTGCAACGTGCCGTCCTGTGTTATTATTCTGGCCTTGAGATATCCATCCCATGTTTTCTGGTAACTGCTGCGCCCTATACCTGCTGCAAGCCACGAATTTATCCCGTAATCAAGGCCAAGCCGTATGGTGGCTATGTCCAGGCCGAACATTTCATAAAACCCCGAGCGGATATTGCCGAACCGGTGCCCTATGGTAAAGATCAGTTCTCCCTGGTAGGGATTCTCAACTGACTGCATATTTACAATGCGAGTGCTTCTAAAAGTCTTGATGGCAAGTGCTTCACTATCGTCCCAGTCGCCGAGCCGGTCGAAGAGGTCGTCAGTCGTTTGGCCATTCACAAAACTGCCTGCTAAAATCAAAAAGATCAGAAATAGTAGCTTCATTTGTGTTTAATATTAAAATCTGCCTGTAAAGTCAGACACTAATTGACCGGAGCAAGCCTCAGGTTGACTGTAACTTCAACAGTTTCGGCAATATTCCTTATAAGCAGCCTCGGTATTCTGATATCGTAATCTTCAAGCCTTACATCAAATACTGCATTGCAGATCAGGTGAGGACCCTGCCGGGAGACTGAACCGGCAATTTCAATATCTCTTGTAACACCATGGATCGTAAGCGCCCCTTTTACCGTTACCTCTGCTTTAGAACTCCCGTCCCGTATCTCTTCAAAATTTTCAACTGATCCGGTAAGCCGGGCTTCGGGATAAATATGCGATTCCATGTAATTTTCATTGAAATGCTTCTGCATAAGGGACTTTTCAAACTGGAAATCTTCTATCCGCAACCGTACCGCAACCTCCCCGGTTGAATTGTCGAGTACTGCCTGCACCCTGCTATTGTCTGCTTTTATGTCTTCAAGGGGGGCCGATGAGAAAAAAGATATAGTTCCCTCACGGGTTATATAAGAGGACTGGGCATTAACGTTGGCTAAGATACCCGTCACTATGAGC
>SKND01000328.1 GCA_007120695.1 Bacteroidales bacterium
AAAAATTACTTGTTGTAAAAGGTTATGCTGAAAAGTATGATGAAGTTATTAAATATGGTGAAACTATTGTTCAGTCTTTTCCCGGAAGCTATATCAGCAAATATTTTCTTGGTATTGCATATTATATGAAAGGCGATAAGGACATTGCAAAAGATATTTTTGATAATTTAATTGAAATTGAAAGAGTTCAAAATGACATGAAATCTCATGTATTATCGTTGCTTGGTGATATTTTTAACAGTAAGGGTGAATACAAAAAATCGGACGAGTATTTTGAACGTTCTATTGCCCTTGACGGAGAAAACCTTGTTGCATTAAATAACTATGCATATTATCTTGCACTCAGGGGCCAAAATCTTGATAAGGCATTAAAGTATAGTTATATTACAATAGAAAACGAACCAGAGAACTCTTCTTTTCTTGATACATACGCATGGATAATGTATAAGCTGGAAAGGCTTGACGAGGCGCTTGAATATATAGAGCATGCGTACAGAAACAACGGATCAGAAAGTTACGAAATACTGAAGCATTACGGGCAAATCTTAATTGGTCTTGAAAAATACGATGAGGCAAAAGGATACTTCTTACGCGCAAGAGAATTAACAGAAGATTTAGAAGAAATTGATAAATTGATTTCTACTCTGGAAAAAAGTATTTCAAACTGAATATTAAACAGTATAAAGTGAAAGCTTTTATTTTTAGATATTATGTACTTATAATAATTATTTTTTTAATCGCTGCACAAATTGGTTGCAGGGTTATTAAACCAGTTATTTATGATGATCGGGTTTATAGTGGAATGGAAATCTATGAAAAAATAATTGATTTAGAACCTGATATTAGTACATATTCGGCCGGGAGGATAACTTTAAATATTGTTGAAAATGATCAGAAAATTGATGTACGCGGGTCCGTTAGAATTAAAGTAGATTCTGCTATAATGGTTAGTTTTAATGCTTTTGCCGGGATTGAAGCCGCACGTGTACTTCTTACTCAGGACAGTGTTAAAATTCTTGATCGAATTAATAATAGCTATTTTATTGGCGATTACAAAGAGGCGGTTAAGTTTTTCCCGGTTCCGTTGACTTATGAGATTATTCAGAGTTTGTTTTTAGCAAATCCTGAAAAGCTTGTTAGTAAATTCGAGCAATTTCATAGCGATGATGCTGAATACAGATTTACAGATGGTGAAATAGCAGTTTTGGTTGAATCAGACATATTATCTACCGGTGAAACTGGTCGGGATATACTTGGTTTTAAGTTCGATCATCAGTTTCTTACCAGAAATATTGAGTTCTATTCATCAGATAAAAGCGTATATGGTAGCTTGAAATTTAATAGCTATTTTAAACTTGATGATATTTTGCTTCCCGATAATATTAGTATTTATTTTATATCACATAATCTTCCCCTTATGGCTGAATTGAGGATTAACAGGATTGAAGTGGAGCGTGATATAAAATTTCCTTTTTCCGTGCCAACACGTTACAAACCGTTTCTAAATTAGGAGATATGTTCCGTGTATATTTACTTTTTATTTTTGCCTTTGGGCTTATCAATACTGCTTTGTTTAGCCAGTCAAAAGAGGAACTTGAGAAACAACGACTTGAAACACAACAGATTATTGAAAGTACTACACGTCTATTGCTGCAGACAAGTGAAACAAGACAAAACAGCATGGAACGATTAAGTATCGTTAACAGAAGATTACAACTGCGTGAAAGTTTAATTGCTACGATAGAGTCTGAAATACGGTATATTGATAATTCCATTTCAAGTGGCCGGGAAAAGATTTCTGTGCTTGACCAGGAGTTGAAAGAAGCACGCGATTCGTATGCACAGTTAATTAAAATTTCATACAAACATCGTAACTCTCATCAGAGAATGATGTTTATTTTATCCGCAGGAGACTTTAATCAGGCCTACCGAAGACTTAAATATTTACAACAATATGGTGAATCAAGGCAAAAACAGATTTCCAGGATCGATTTTTTGACAAAACAGATTGTTGATGAGATTGAGAAGATGGAGGTTGAGAGAGGCGAGAAAGTTATTCTTTTAAGTGAGAAACAGAATGAAACAGATGTGCTTGCACAGGAAAGGAGCCAACAGAATTCGATTGTGCAGGACTTAAGGAATAAGGAAGCTCAATTAAAGGATGAGCTGACACGACAGGAGAAAGTTGCAAGGGCACTTCAAAATGCAATCGAAGAATTGTTGAGGGAGGAAACCAGGATATCTGCTGAAAAGCGTGTATTTGAATTAACTCCTGAAGAGCAAATAATATCAGATCAGTTCCAGAATAACCGGGGAGGGCTGCCATGGCCTATTGAGACAGGTGTTGTTACCGGATTTTTTGGCGAACATCCGCATCCGGTATTAAGAGGAATAAAAATTCAGAACAATGGGATTTATATTAGTACAATAGAAAATGCCGAAGTTATGGCTTTGTTTGATGGCATAGTAAGACAGGTCATACGAGTACCTGGTTCTAATAATGTAGTTTTAATCAGACATGGAAATTACCTTACTGTGTATGCGAATTTGTCACATGTTTATGTTAGATCTGGTGATATTGTAAAAACAAAGCAATTGATAGGGCGTGTGTTTAGTGACAGTGATGATGTTGATAATAGCGTGCTTGAGTTACAGATATGGGAGGAGAATACTAAACTTGATCCTATAATATGGCTTAGCAGGCGATAAAAATTATCTGAATATCTATAGTAATTTGCCAATAATATACTTATTTTGTTATAATAAGAAATATTTTGGTTTGTATCGACGGATAAAGAAATTATTTATATTAATATTTTAATAATATTTTGTAACCATTTTATAATTTGAAGAGTATATAGTAGATATCTGTTGGTACGCTGTTTTATTATTAAGGATATTATCAATATTTATATAAAAAATGTATAAATAGCTGAAATGTCACCCTATCAGCACTGGAACAACGGGAAATTTAATTTTAAATTACGGGTTATTTAAAATTGGTTCTTTAGCTTTTAATAAATGAAAAAAAAGATCAGTATTGCTTCAAAAATTGAAAATCTTCGCGAAGTTGAACGAATTATTGATGAAATTTCTGCTGAATACAGCTTTGGAACGGAGGTTTACGGGAATGTATTGATTGCGTCTCTTGAAGCTGTCAATAATGCTATTTCTCACGGAAATAAGCTTAACCCCGAAAAGAATGTTGAAATTGAAATTAGAATAAAAGACAAAAAACTTACTATTATTACTAAGGACCAGGGAAGTGGTTTCGATTACGAAAATGTCCCGGATCCCACTTCACCTGAAAATATTGAAAATGTCGACGGTAGGGGTATATTTCTTATGAGACAACTTTCTGATGAACTGGTTTTTCATGAAGATGGAAAAATATCTGAGATGAAATTTAATATTTAAAAGTTGGCTATTAACCAAATAAGCGAAGATTTAAATTTCTCCTACCCCAATTTCCGAGCATTAAAAAAATGGTTATCGTCCGTAATAGAAATTGAAAAGTTCAAATTAGGTGATATAGTCATTGTATTTACTCATGATGAATTTGTTCGCGAAATTAACTTTAAATTTCTGAAACACGATTATTATACTGATGTTATCACTTTTGATTACACAGAAGGTAGTATCTTAAATGGAGATATTATTATCAGTATTGAAAGGGTAAAAGAGAATGCAGAGGAATTTGGAACGAGCTTTTATAAAGAGCTTGACAGGGTTATTGTTCATGGGGTACTTCACCTTACGGGCTATAATGATTCTGACAGCAAGGAAGCTGGAATTATGAGAGAGCGTGAGAATTTCCATCTGGGAAATAGGTAAATCGAAATTGTAGCTGATCAAGTTAATATTTAATTAGATATATTTTGCAGGTAATGATTTATATTGCTAAATGTAAATCAGAGCCCATGAAAGATCGACGAAGTCAAACCCTCATGCTTTATACATGCATTTTTGTGTTAAATTGTAACATGGGTGATTCATCCGGACAAAGTATAGTTGTATATACCAGTTGAAAACTGTATCATATTTCAGTTTAAAAGTTTACCACTTATCGGTTAGTAAACTGTATCATTCATTGGCAGATTCCCCTGTCAAATGCTTATAACCTGAAGTAGTTTTATCGCTGTAAACTTTTATCAACTATATACCTGCATTTTAAGATGAATAAAATTTCATCTAAATTTGCATTTTAATATTAATAGTCCTATGCAAGAGGGATTTAAATATGATGTTATTGTTGTTGGAGCCGGACATGCAGGATGTGAAGCTGCTGCTGCTTCAGCAAATATTGGATGTCGCGTACTATTGATTACAATGGACATGAACAAGATTGCTCAAATGAGTTGTAATCCGGCAGTGGGTGGAATTGCTAAAGGACAAATTGTTAGGGAAATTGATGCTCTGGGTGGTTATATGGGATATGTTACAGATAATAGTGCCATTCAATTTCGCATGCTTAATAAAAGTAAAGGACCAGCGATGTGGAGTCCGCGTGCACAATGTGATCGAACTGTTTTTTCATCCGTTTGGCGGTCCGTACTCGAATCGATAAAAAACATTGATTTTTGGCAAGATGTTGTAACCAGTCTTATAATTAAACGCAATAGAATAGTTGGTGTAAAAACAGGAATGGGAAGTCAGATATTTGGAAAATCCGTTATTTTAACGAATGGAACCTTTTTGAATGGCTTGATGCATATTGGGAATGTTAAAATTAAAGGAGGACGAATTTCAGACCCATCTTCTTACGGTATAAGCGAACAACTTATAGAATTTGGATTCATTACCGGTAGGATGAAAACCGGAACACCTCCAAGATTAGACGGACGAACAATAGATTTTTCTAAACTGGAAAAACAGGATGGAGACTTAGGTGGGGGTAAATTCTCATTTTTGAATTTTAATAGCGATATTCCGGATCAGAAACCATGCTTCATTACATATACTAATCCTGATGTTCATGAGGTTTTAGAATATGGATTTAAAGACAGTCCATTATTTTCAGGAAGAATTAAAGGCCTCGGACCAAGATATTGCCCTAGTATTGAAGATAAGATTGTTACTTTTTCTGAAAAGACGCGACATCAATTATTTCTTGAACCCGAAGGACGAAATACTGTTGAGTACTATATTAATGGGTTTTCATCTTCACTTCCCAGGGAAATTCAAATTAAGGCGTTGAGATTAGTACCAGGACTTGAGCAAGTAAGAATATTCCGGCCCGGATATGCTATTGAGTATGATTATTTCCCGCCTACACAATTGAAATATACACTTGAAACTAAAATTATTGAGAATTTGTACTTTGCAGGACAAATTAACGGTACTACAGGTTATGAAGAGGCTGCTGGTCAAGGTATTATAGCAGGAATTAATGCTGCTTTAAAAATACATAAACAATCTGAATTTGTTTTGAAACGTCATGATGGCTATATAGGTGTGCTTATAGATGATCTTATAAACAAAGGTGTCGATGAACCATACCGAATGTTTACATCACGAGCTGAATTCAGGTTACTTTTAAGGCAAGATAATGCCGATGAAAGATTATCGGGGCTTTCATATCAGATAGGGTTAGCTTCTGAAGATCGAATTAAAACATTAAACCAAAAGAAGGAGATCGTGACCAGGGTTAGTCAATTTATTTCGAACTTCAGTATATCTCCGGAGAAAGTAAATAACTTTTTACTTGCCAGACAAACGTCTCCTATTAAGCAAAAGGTAAAGCTATTTGAAATATTATTGCGACCGCAAATTAATATATTTGAATTGGCTGAAAATATTCCGGAATTAAAAGAAAGTATTGGCGTCAGGAATGATTTAACTAAAGAAGCTTTGCAGAGTGTTGAAATTAAATTTAAATATCGTGGTTACATAGAAAGAGAGAAAATTATGGCTGAAAAATTAAAACGGCTCGATCATATTTCTATTAATCCTGATTTCAATTATGAGAGCCTGAAATCAATTTCTACCGAAGGAAGACAGAAATTAAATAAACACAAACCATTATCTATTGGTCAGGCATCAAGAATTATTGGCGTATCTCCATCAGATGTAAGTGTTCTTCTTGTTCATTTCGGACGATAAACAGGTTCCACGTGGAACAAATTGATTTTTGTTCCACGTGGAACATTCAGTCTGTTTGGTATAGATATATAAATAACTGCGACTTGGGACCTGTTTAATTATTTATTGGCAATTCCTGGCCCGGTTAGTGAGAGAAGAATAAAAATACCCATTGTTGTTTATGAGCAATCTTATTTGTGGCAATCTAGTTGATGTTTTTAGCAGGAGGATTTTTCCTGCAGAGGTAGAGATTCGTGATGAACGAATAAGGCGTATTACTAAAATTCGAGGCAATATGAAAAGTTTCATATTGCCTGGTTTAATTGATTCACATATACATATTGAGAGTTCAATGTTAAGTCCTGCCGGATTTTCAGCTCTTGCAGTCAGGCATGGTACTGTTGCTGTGGTTTCTGATCCTCATGAAATTGCCAATGTTGCAGGGGTTAAAGGCATTAATTATATGATCAGAAGCGGAGATAGTGTGCCTTTGAAATTTTATTTTGGTGCCCCTTCCTGTGTTCCTGCAACTGATATTGAAGAATCCGGTGCTGTTTTAGATTCCAAACAGATAGCAGAATTATTAAAGAGAGATGATTTGTATTTCCTGTCTGAAATTATGAATTTTCCTGGTGTCATAAATTCTTCAAAATCAGTATTGGATAAAATTAAAATTGCGCACAAACTAGGTAAGCCGGTCGATGGTCATGCCCCGGGTTTACGTGGGCATGACCTGGATAAATATATTAATGCCGGAATTACAACTGATCATGAATGTATAAATCTTGACGAGGCGGAGGAGAAAATATCCAAAGGGATGAAAATTCAAATTAGAGAGGGAAGTGCTGCAAAAGGATTTGATCTGTTTTATAAACTTATCGACAAATATCCTGATTTTGTTATGCTATGCTCTGATGATAAACATCCCGATGATTTGATCAAGGGTTATATAAATGAATTGTTAGCAAGAGGAGTCAGGAATAATATTGATGTATTCAATCTGATTCGCGCGGCTACAGTCAATCCGGCATTTCATTACAAACTTCCAGTAGGGTTGCTTAGAGAGGGTGATCCTGCCGATATGATTGTTGTTGATAATATTGAGGATTTCAGGGTTAAGGAGACATATATTAACGGGAATAAGATATACGATGAAGGTAAGATTCTTTATAAATCTAAACCTGTGAAATTCAATTATAGATTTCAAACTAAAATAATTCAAAATACCGATGTCAAAATATCAAATGAGGGAGGGAAGATACGGGTTATTGAAGCTAACGACGGACAATTATTTACCGGTTCATTAATCGTTAAACCTAAAGTGGAGGGTCGTACAGTGGTTGCTGACCCCGCCAGAGATATATGCAAAATTGTAGTTGTTAACAAGTATAAAACAAGCAAACCATCTATTGGTTTTATCACCGGGTTCGGTCTGAAAAAGGGTGCAATTGCAGGATCTGTAGCGCATGACAATCACAATATTATTGCTGTGGGTGTTGATGATGATGATCTTGTAAAATCTATTAATAAAGTTATTGAAATGCAGGGTGGACTTGCTGTTACTTCAGGGAAAATAACTAAAAAACTTCAACTTGAAATTGCGGGACTTATGTCAAATATGGATGGAGAGGAGGTTGCTCTTAGATACCTGGAACTTGATAATTATGCTAAAAACCTCGGATCGTCACTTTCAGCCCCTTTTATGACTCTATCGTTTATGTCGCTGCTTGTAATTCCCGAATTGAAAATATGTAACAATGGATTGTTTGATGTAAACCAATTTAAAATTACCTCACTTTTTACAGATTCGGATTTTGCATAATAAACAATGGATGATTTTGAAAAAGACAAACTTCGAAAATCGGTAAGATCGCTACCCTTCTTACCCGGCGTTTACCTGTTCAGGGATAGTGATAACCGTGTAATTTATGTAGGGAAGGCAAAAAATCTTAAAAACCGGGTAAGTTCATATTTCTCAAAACGGAAATTCGAGAACAATAAGTTAAAGGTTCTGATACGGCAGATAAGAAGTGTTGATCACATAGTTGTCGATACCGAATCAGATGCACTGCTTCTTGAGAATAACCTGATTAAAGAATATCAGCCCCGTTATAATGTGTTGCTTAAGGATGATAAATCATTTCCATATATCTGTATAAAAAAAGAACCTTTTCCAAGAGTATTTTCAACAAGAAATCCTTTTAAAGACGGCTCATCCTATTTTGGCCCCTACACCTCGGGCTATATGATCAGGACAATTTTAGAACTTATCAGGCAAATATATCCTCTAAGGAATTGTAATTATATTCTTACCAGTGAAAATATAAAATCCGGAAAATTTAAGGTCTGCCTTGAGTATCATATAGGAAATTGTAAAGGGCCATGTGAGGGCAAGCAAACAATTGATGACTATGAGAATAATATCAATCAAATAAAGAATATTCTCAAGGGGAATATTGGCAGTGTAAAAGATTTTTTAAGAGAAAGGATGAAAAGGCAGGCTAAGGAATTTGCCTTTGAAGAAGCTCAATATACAAAGGAGAAGCTTGATATGATTGAAAAGTATCAGAGCAAATCAACAATAGTTAATCCTGATATTAGTGACCTTGATGTTTTTTCGTTTATTGATAACGAAAAATTTGCTGTTTCAAATTATATCAAAGTTGTTAATGGAGCTGTAGTTCAATCACAAACTATTGGTATAAAAAAGATTTTATCAGAATCAAAAACTGAATTACTTTCAATGGTAATAACTGAGATACGTACCAGGATCTATACAAATTCAGAAGAAATAGTTGTACCTTTTATTCCTGAAATTGAAATCCAGGGAGTTAAGTTCATTGTGCCCTCAAGAGGCGACAAGAAAAGATTGCTTGAGCTTTCAACCAGGAATGCAACCTACTACCTGAAAGAAAAGGATAAAAATCTACTAAAAGACAGTGGTAATAGAAGTACACGGGTTCTAGAACTGGCAAAAAACGAATTAAGGCTTGATTTGGTGCCTGAGCATATTGAATGCTTTGATAATTCGAATATTCAGGGAACAAATCCCGTTTCTGCCTGTGTAGTATTCAGGTATGGACGGCCATGCAAATCAGAGTATCGTCATTATAATATCAGGGAGGTTATAGGCCCAAATGATTATGCATCAATGAGAGAGGTCATTATTCGCAGGTACAGTCGTTTGGTCAAAGAAAATTTATCGCTTCCCCAACTGATTGTTGTTGATGGAGGGAAGGCTCAACTTGGTGCGGCCCTGGATGCACTGGAAACACTTGGACTGGCAGGACAAATTAATGTAGTAGCCATTGCAAAAAAGCTTGAGGAAATTTTCTTTCCGGGTGATCCCGACCCTTTATATCTTGATAAAACCTCTGAAACCCTCAGGTTGATACAACATTTGCGAAACGAGGCTCACAGGTTCAGTCTTCTGTTTCACAGGCAAAAACGTTCATACGACTTTGCAAAGTCTGTTCTCGAATCAGTTCCCGGCCTCGGGAAAATAACAACAGAGAAGCTTTATAAACATTACAGAAATTTTGAGGGAATTAAAAACGCAAAATTTGAAGAGTTGTCAGTAGTGATAGGTAAATCGCGGGCAAAAGTATTACGAGAATATTTTAATAAACTGGATCACAAATGAATAGAAACAAATTGAATTATTTGTGACAATAAAACGATATAACTAACATATAATCAATCATTTATTTCTCTCTGTAATATAGCCAGCCAGATCAATTAGTGACTTTTTAGCCTCATTATCAGGGAATTCAGATAAGCTGTCAATTGCTTTTTGTTTATGCTCATTCATCTTATCAATAGCATATTCTACTCCTTTTTTGTTTAAGACAAAGTCGATGACTTTCTGGATTTTTCCCGAGTTGTTGTTATTTCTTCTGATCAAACCAAGAATTTCTCTTTTTTCACCAGGTGATGCATTGGAAAGAGCATGAATTAGCGGCAAGGTTAACTTTTTCTCTTTTATGTCGTTGGCAATTGGTTTTCCTATGAGGCCTTTTTTCTGGTAATCAAAAATATCATCTTTTATCTGAAAGGCAAGACCTGCATGTTCAGCATACAATTTTAAACTATTTATCTTTTCCTGATCGTTACTTACCGATGATGCTCCGGAAGCAGCACAAGCAATCATAAGAGTGGCTGTTTTCTTACGTATTATATCAAAATATTCTTTTTCGGTAATATTTAACTTTCTGATTTTCTGTATTTGAAATAATTCACCTTCACTCATTTCTTTAACAGCTTCGGATACTATTTCAAGTTGTTTGAATTCTTTTTCAGCAACTGCCAGCAGCAGACCTCTTGACAGAAGATAATCGCCTACGAGTACCGAAATTTTGGTCTTCCAGATTGCATACAATGAAAAGTATCCTCTCCTTTCATACGAATCATCAACCACATCATCATGTATCAATGTTGCTGTGTGAAGAAGTTCAATTAATGCTGCTGCATTAAAGGTTGATTTGTTGGGGTCACCAATTATTTTTGCTGTCAGGAATACCAAAATGGGACGAAGTTGTTTACCTTTCCTTCGAAGGATATAATTCGTTATGTGGTCAAGAAGAGGAACTTTAGTTTTAATGGATGATTTGAAAAACGATTCAAACTCTTCCATTTCTTTCTTAATGGGCGCTTTTATACTTAGTATATTAACCATTTACCTCATTTTGTTGCAAAAATACTAATTTATATATTGATTTTCAGACAATCGGTTAATTAGTAGGTGGTGACTCATTCTGATAATTGTCATGTTTATATGAATAATGTATTTATATATTTGTATAGTATTAAATTTGTTATTACTATACCGGCACTGCAACAACCTCAATAATTTTGGGTTATAGGATTAATATCCATATGAGTTAAATTGTCATTCTTTATTGAGCAATTGTTATTGAAACCGGGATTATTGACAAAATAATTATGAAAAAATGAAATTAAGTGAGTTAGATGTAGAGCAGCTTGATAAGGCTGCCAATATGCTGAAAGCTATTGCGCATCCCATGAGGATTGCCATTATAGGATTTCTGGAAGGTGGAAAGAAATTGACAGTTACCCAGATACATGAACTGCTTGAAATTGAGCAATCAACTACATCACATCATTTGGGGATACTTAAAGATAAGGGAGTCCTTTCCTCAAAACGTGAAGGTAAAAACACGTTTTATTTTCTCAGACACCAGAACCTGACCCAGATTGTTGACTGCCTTAACCGTTGTTGCGACTGACCCCGATTGATGTTACGGGATTAAAATCAGCAACTTATCTGGTTTTGCAGAGCCCTCGTTAATCTTCCGGAGACCAGAAAATCATCCTGATTTTTATTCTCAGCATGGATTAGTGTTCCGTCAAGAATTGAATTGTAAAGGAGTCTGTTTTTCAATAGTTCAATTGCTTTCTCAACTGCAGGATCTCCTTCAAGTGAAGCCTCGATTCTGCCTTTTTGAAAATAGTATCTGCTTATAATTTCCTCCCGTAAAAGAGCCTTGATATCATCTTTAAATGTTTTCAGATCCTGGTTCTTATCTTGTTGTATCTTCTCTTTAAGTTCCGTGAATAATTCACTTGAGATTTCATAATACTTTTCCTGTTTTGCTGAATTGATTAATTGATTTAAATGAATCTCTGTTTGAGTTTGGTAATCAAATTTTTCCTTTTCCAAAAAATCTATAAAATCAATATAACCTTCATCACTAATTTTAAATGAGGATGGAGGTGATATTGAGGGGTTTTCTGATGCGTACCATGTTGCAAAATTGAAAATGTGATTACCGGTATACAGATTAATTAGAATCGGAGCGGGCCTCGTTTCTGTTATTTCGATATCTGGCATTATACCTCCTCCGTCAAAGACTACACGACCATTCTTTGTCCTGAATTCATTAATTAGAGAATCAGGAATATAGGAAATGGCATCATTATTTGAAAAATCCATTGACTGGATGCTCCTGCCGCTTGGAGTATAATATTTGGCAGTAGTGATCTTAAGTTGCGAATTGTAGCTTAACTGCCGGGTTGTTTGTATTAGTCCTTTGCCAAAAGTTCTTTGGCCAACTACTATACCCCTGTCGAGATCCTGAACGGCGCCGGCAACAATTTCTGCGGCTGATGCAGAGCTTCTACCGGTGAGTATAACCATTGGTATATCAGGATAATGAGGTTTGTTTCTGGCTCTGTATGTATGGTCCCATTGTGTTACTTTTCCTCTTGTGCTGACTATTTCCTCACCTTTTCCTACAAATAGATTTGTAACATTTACTGCCTCCATCAGCAAACCTCCCGGATTTCCCCTTACGTCAAGTATGACTGATTTGGCACCATGATTTCCTTTAAGTTCCCTGAGAGCATCCCTGACTTCCAGGTGGGCATTTTCAGTGAAACCGTTGAATTGTATATACCCTATGCCTTCTTCGACAATCCCGTACCAGGCTACGTTATCAATTTTAACTTCCTCCCTGGTGAGCTCTTTTGTTACCGGTTCTGTTTCTCCTTTACGCTGAACCGTTATCTCAATTTTGCTTTTCGGCTGGCCCTTGAGTAATTCACTCACCTCGTTTACCAAAAGTCCCTTTGTAGATTCTCCGTTTATGCCTGTGATAATATCACCTGCACGAAACCCGGCTTTCTGTGCAGGAAAGTTTTCGTAAGGTTCTATTATCATTACAAATTCTCCTACCTGCCTTATAAGTGCTCCAACACCTCCATACCTTCCTGTTGTCATAGTGGCATAGTTCTCTCTCTCCGATTCAGGGACATATGTTGTATAGGGGTCAAGACCCTGAAGCACTCCTCTTATACCATTTTCTATCAATTTCTCAGGTTCGGTATCATCTACATAAAACAAACTTATTTCACGGATCATTGAAAAGAAAATATCCATGTTCCGGGTCAGCTGAAAATCCCGACTTGCAGGTACACTGGCAAAGCTGAATGATATAAGGATAATAACAGGGACAATAATTATTATTACCTTGTTTTTGAATTTACCTGGAAATTTATTCATGTTTATCTCAATTTTTAAGATCAATATTATCGGTTAAATTACTTCCATGCCGATTTGATCGGTTGCTTTATCTGCACAAAATTAATACTTTTTCTACAACGTCTTGTTCAGTGACTTATTATAATTTCCCAACCCCGGGATTCGGAATAATAAATTCCATGTGAGATACTTCGGGGATCTGCCACGTGTTAGTTCATTGTATAGTTGCAGGTTGTGCTACTTAATTGCCTCAGGTTGGATGGGACGGTTATCAGGTTGATTTTGCAATTTTATAAATATTTTTCCGTTAACATCTATAGACTGAGGGGAGTAACCAAACGGATGACTATTGATCAGGGTAGTACTTCCTGTTATTGAATTTTCTGTGCCCCCGGGGAAATAAGCTAATAATTAAAATATCAATATGTTATGGATAATTGGCGACCAAACAGGAGAGAATTCTGCAGGAACCTTGCCTCTCTCTCCCTGGCAGGGATTTTGCCTGTGCAGGCTCTTTCGGCTTGCTTTACTGATAATTCATCACATACCAGGAGCAAACCGGGCATGACTACATCTGAAGTAAACGGGTTTTCTGATGGAGGATTCGAGCCTGGGTATCTTAAACTTCACCGGTCGGGAGAGCTTAAAGCAAGAGGTGAGGTAATGTGGGATATGATGCAATCATGCAGGTTGTGTCCTCGTGAATGCGGGAATGATCGGCTTCGCCGGCAAAAAGGTGACTACTGTAATGCCACAGCACAACTTCAGGTGTCATCATTTAATCCGCATTTCGGGGAGGAGAAACCTCTTGTTGGCAATAATGGTTCCGGGACTGTCTTCTTTACAAATTGCGGTCTGTTGTGTGTATTCTGTATCAACTGGGAAATCAGCCAGGGAGGGATCGGGCATGCAGTTGACATTGGAGATCTGTCCGAAATGATGTTACAGTTGCAAAAGAGAGGTTGTCACAATATCAATGTTGTAACGCCGACACAATACGCCCCACATATTCTGCTTGCGTTAGATCAGGCTGCAGCTCAGGGGTTAAGACTGCCTGTAGCCTATAATACACATGGCTGGGAAAAGATTGAGATCCTTAATCTTCTTGATGGTGTAATCGATATTTATCTCTCAGATTTCAAGTATTTTGACTCTGAAATGGCAGATAAATATTCACCCGGGGCAGATACTTATCCTGAAATTGCAAAAAAAGCACTTATAGAAATGAACAGGCAGGTCGGAGTAGCTGATCCGAAAGCCAATAACGGTATCTTGCAGAGAGGATTAATAATAAGGCACCTGGTTATGCCGAACAATGTTGGAGGAACAAACGATATTATCAAATGGATTGCAAATAACCTCCCGAAAGATACTTATTTGAACCTGATGTCTCAATATACTCCTGCCTTCAAAGCAAATGACTATCCTGATATTTCCCGCCGGCTGACCGTAAGGGAATACAGGGATGCAGTAACCTCAGGGCGCCGGGCCGGACTGACCAACATTGATGTTCAGGGTTTCTAATATCAATATACATAAAATTTTGCATATGAATAAAATAGTAAAACGCACTGACCACCGCATGCAAATTTGATAGCAGATCAATTCTTTCGCGTTCATGTTCTTTTGGGACAGGCCTGAATAGTATGTGCTTATGAAAAAATCCGCAAATTTTTAATTATTTATAGGTGAACGGAATACCTGCAGTTATACCTGTTGAAGTTCAATATGGGTCTCGTTGATTTGTTGTAATCCGATTATTTTACGTAATTTTCCGGTTAAGCAGATTCTTAATTGTATTAAGATCTTTAATATGATAATAATCAGGAAGGCACTGCCAGGAGATAGTCTTAAGATTGCCGGTTTTCAGGTAGAGATGGCAAGAGAGACTGAAAACCTTGACCTTGATGCAGCTGTTGTAAGAAAAGGAGTAGATGCTGTATTTGCAGATAAGTCAAAGGGTTCCTACTATATTGCTGAATCTGGCGGATTTGTAATAGCATCATTGCTCACTACATATGAATGGAGCGACTGGCGTAACGGCATGATAGTATGGTTACAGTCTGTTTATGTTTTACCTGAGTTTCGTAAGAAAGGGATATTCAACGAATTATTTATGTATATTAAACAAATGGTTGAAGCAGATCCCACATATTTTGGTATCCGTTTGTATGTTGATAATACCAACGAACAGGCAATTCAGGTGTACAGGAAATGCGGTATGGATGGTGACCACTACCGCCTGTTTGAATGGATGTCACCGGGTTGATGTTATGCTGATTTTATGGCTGATAGCAGTGTTCCTGGCAATCCTTTATATTTTTTGGATAGGATATTTTTATTATGGCTGGCTAAAGACACCTGATTATACATCAGTGACTAAAGCCGGTGAATTACCGGTTACAATCATTGTACCTGTAAGAAATGAGATGGAAAACATTTCGCGACTGCTTGATTCACTTTGCCGCCAGGACTATCCGCAGTATCTGCTGGAAATTATTATTGTCGATGATCACTCTACTGACAAGACCAATAAAGTTGTAGCCAGTTATTCCAGGCTTATGCCGAATTTACTTCTAATAAAATCGGAGAAGAATTCAACCGGGAAAAAGCAAGCACTCCGAAAAGGTGTGTACGCCTCGAGCTCTGATTTTATTCTTACAACTGATGCAGATTGCCTGCCGGGAAGAAGCTGGGTAAGCACCATGGTTGACTGTTTTGAAAAAACAGGTGGAGATCTTATTGCCGGAGCAGTTCTGATTAACAAGGGGAAAGGGTTATTGAATATATTTCAGCGACTGGAACAATTGAGCCTTGTCGGATCTTCTGCCGGTTCTCTGACTTCAGGTTATCCAATTATGTGCAGCTCTGCAAACCTGGGCTTTCGCAAAGATTCATTTGAGAAAGTTGACAATCAGGTTAATGATAATGTATCATCAGGTGATGATGTATTTTTCCTGTTTGCATTGCACAGGTCAGGCAAAAGGAGTCTGCATTTTTTAAAAAGCAGAAGTGCCGTAGTGATAACTTTGGCTGAGAAGAGCCTTGGAAGCTTTCTGAATCAAAGAAGACGGTGGGCCTCAAAAAGCCGAAACTACGATACCATAGCTTCTGTTTTTACTTCGCTGCTTGTTTTTCTGATCAATTTTTATATTGTAATTATCCTGTTTTCTTCAGTTCTCTCATTTGAAGCACTTATGATCTCCGTATTTCTTTTTGTTTTCAAATCGATTGTTGATTTTCCATTTTTATATTCACTAACAGGTTATTTTGGAGATAGAAAATTGATGAACTATTTTCCGGTCATTCAGTTTCTTTATTTTTTTTATATTAGTTTTACCGTTATAACAGCCTTCCGGGGAACAAATGAATGGAAAGGAAGGATAGTACGCCATTGACAACTGATAGTGGCTGGGAATATGATTTAACTGTATTTCTTATTCTTAACACGCTTGCTTAACAGTCTGGCATGATAATAATCAAATAAAATAAAATTATTATGAAACATTTTCTTGTAGTTTTATTTACTGTGCTGGCAGCAACAGCTTTCTCCCAGCAAAAGTATGCTGCCAACTGGGCTTCAATAGACAGCAGGCCTGTACCTTCATGGTTTGAAGATGCGAAGTTTGGGATATTCCTGCATTGGGGACTGTATTCAGTTCCGGCCTGGGGCCCGACCGACGGCAGTATATACGAGAAATATGCAGAATGGTACTGGAACCGGATGATGCAGCGGGAAACATCAACCGGTAAGAAATTCAATGATTTTCATAATGAAGTATACGGTCAAAAATTCCGTTATCAGGATTTTGTGAGCGGTTTTAAAGCCGAGATGTTCGAACCTGATGAGTGGGCTGAAATATTTAAGGATGCCGGAGCCAAATATGTTGTTCTCACCTCAAAACATCATGAGGGATTTGCACTCTGGCCAAGCAAACATGCATGGAACTGGAATGCAATGGACGTCGGCCCCCATCGTGATCTTGCAGGTGATCTCAGTGATGCGGTTAAAAGCAGTGGACTCCGGATGGGGTTCTATTTTTCACTTTATGAATGGTTCAATCCACTGTACCTTGAAGATGTTGACAGATATGTTGACCAGCACATGTTGCCCCAGATGAAGGATCTGGTTACCAGGTATGAGCCGGATATTGTATGGCCGGACGGCGAATGGGACCACCCCAGTGAAAGATGGAGAAGCACTGAATTCCTTGCCTGGCTTTACAATGAATCTCCGGTCAGGGATGAGGTGGTTGTCAACGACCGCTGGGGTCGTGAGACAAGAAGCAGGCATGGTGGGTTTTATACCACCGAGTATGATCTTGTGCATGATCAGGCAATAGCTGGTGATGTAATTGCTCACCCATGGGAAGAAACCAGGGGTATTGGAGGATCTTTCGGGTATAACAGAAATGAAAATCTGGATGATTATGAGACATCCGGGTTTTTAATACACTACCTGATTGATAAGGTTTCCCGTGGCGGTAATCTCCTTCTCAATGTCGGCCCCACAGCAGATGGCAGGATTCCGGTTATTCAGCAGCAAAGACTCAGAGATATAGGCAACTGGCTGAGAATTAACGGTGAAGGTATATACGGAACCCGTATATGGAGTGATGCACCGGCAATAGATGAAACAACAACGTTATATTTTACTGCAAAAGATAATGATCTGTTTGCAATTTCAACAAAATGGACAGGAGATGATTTAATTATTGAAAGCCTGAAGAATCCTTCCCGGGTCAGTATGCTTGGATATGAAGGAGAAATAGATTTTTCCTTTTCCGGTGGTCGGCTTGTTATTAAACAACCAGTTCTTACACCGGGAGATAATCCTTCTCCTTATGCATGGGTTTACAAAATATCAGGAGTACTTTAAAACTCAGAAGAAAATGAAAGTCAAATGGTTATTTACCTTAGCACTTGTGATTATATGCAGCGCTTCCAGCCACGCTGCGGATGAAAAGAACATTATTGCTGTAATTGTTGCTGAATCAGGCGAATTTGAAAGGTTCGACACTCCGGTATCTGTTCCGCTCGATGATGTTACCAAATTCAACGAATCTTCACTTCAACTTTACGAAATTGACGGAGATAGAAGAATTCCTGTCCCAATGCAAATCAGTACCGGTGAGGAAAGAAGAATTCACTGGCTGATGAGTGGAAGAACCGGTCCGGGTATATCCCGTACTTATAATCTCGTTCAGGAAGAGGCACATGGTCATGAAAAACGGGTCAGTGTAAGGCCGGGTGAGGGTAATTATGTTATGTATCTCGGAGATAAACCGGTTATACAGTATAATCATGAAACTGTTTATCCTCCTGAAGGGCACGATACCATATATCGCCGCAGCGGATTCATTCATCCGCTTTATGCTCCCGATGGCACTGTGTTGACCGAAATACAGCCCCCGGATCATATGCATCATTATGGTATATGGAATCCGTGGACCAAAACGACATTCCGTGGTAAGGAGGTTGATTTCTGGAATCTTGCCAAAGGAGAGGGCAGGGTCCGTACAGGTGGTATATCAGCTGTCAATGAAGGAGATGTTTTCGGTAATCTGCAGGTATTGCATGAGCACATTGCCTGGCCCGGTACAGACAATGAGACGATTGCTATGACGGAACTTCAGGATATCAGGCTGTTCAACCGAAGTGATGGCTCATATATGCTTGACATTACATCACGAATGAATCCGACGGAAAGACTGGTACTTGAAGAATACAGGTATGGTGGTTTTGTGATCAGGGCGACAGCTGCCTGGAACAACCAGACGAGTGATTTTTATTCATCACGCGGACTTGACAGGGACCAGGCCGATGGCGAGAGGGCAGAATGGTGCGTTCTGTCTGGCGAATCCTCTGGTGGAAGAAGCGGAATTATGATGATGGGACATCCGGCTAATTATAACCATCCTGAACCATTGCGCGTCTGGCCATCAAACGCCAATAGAGGCAAAGGAGACCAATTTATTAACTTTTCTCCGACACGAAACACAACATGGGTTCTGGAGCCCGGTACATCCTATATGCTGCGCTACAGAATACTTGTCTTCGATGGTGAGATGGACAGGTATGATGCCGAAACCCGTTGGAACGACTATTCCAATCCTCCGCGCCTTACAGTTGAAAATATTCCCGAATCATCCTTATGTAAAGGGGCCTGGGATAACAGGACAGGTGTAATCAAGGGGTCACGTGTTCTTGTATTTACAAGGGTTGGGGAGGGCGGATTTGTACATTCCAGTACTCCGGCAGCTGTTATGGCTATAAGAAAACTGGCAGCCGAAAATGAATTCATTGCTGATATTACAGAAGACCCGGCCGACTTTAACGATGAAAACCTTAAACGGTATGATGCACTGGTTTTTGCAAATACAAATAACGATGTTTTTAGCAGCGATGATCAGAGAATCGCCCTGAAGCGTTATATTCAGGCCGGGGGAGGCTTTGTTGGAATTCATATTGCTGTTGGTACGGAGAGGAACTGGGATTGGTACAAAAGGATGATCGGTGCAACATTTGACAGGCATCCTCCTTACCAGAAGTTTGATGTCCGTAAAACAGACGGAACACATCCCTCTGTAAGACATCTGCCTGATCCCTGGACAATTGAAGATGAGCCCTATTATGTTAAGGAATATAACCCGAATGTGCGTGTATTACTGGCACATGATCTTTCAACAATCGATGATAGGGGTGATAAACCCACTGTTTTTGGTAATTATTATCCGTCAGTATGGTGTAATAATTATGATGGCGGAAGACAATGGTATACCGGATATGGGCATGATGATCACATCTTTTCCGATTGGAATTTTATGCAACATATTCTTTGGGGAATTAAATGGGTCATTGCCGACGGATCGCCTGATTACCGGAAGGCATATTCAACAAAGTTGAATAATTAATTTATATAAGCTTTTTAATAGTCTTTTATACAATATTTTAATAACTAAATTAAATTAACCATGGAAATGAAATCGTATTTTAAAATAAGTTTAATCCTGACAATTTTACTGTCTATGACCATTGCTTGTAACGAATCTGAAACTGCTCAGTTTACCGGGGCGCCGAATGAGGTAAAACTGATAACACTTGCGCCGGGACATTTTCATGCCTACCTGGTGCAAAAAGATATGTACGGGCAGGTTGATCCAACAGTTCATGTATATGCACCTGAAGGACCTGAAGTTGAAAGTCACCTTTCAATGATCGAGAATTACAACAACAGGGATGATAACCCCACTTCCTGGAATCAGGTTGTTTACAAAGGGAGTGATTATCTTGAAAGAATGCTTTCAGAGCAAAAGGGGAATGTTGTTGTACTTGCCGGTAATAATCGCAATAAAACGAGCTATATAAAGAGATCTGTTGAAGAAGGACTAAATGTTTTATCGGATAAACCCATGGCAATAAATCGTGAAAACTTTGAATTATTAAAGGAGTCCTTTGATATAGCTGAACGCAATAATGTTCTGCTTTACGATATCATGACTGAACGGTATGAAATAACCAGCATTCTTCAGAAGGAGATCATGGCACTTCCCGGAGTATTCGGTGAACTTGAAAAGGGTTCAGCTGATAATCCGTCAGTAATTAAGGAGAGCGTTCATTATTTCTTTAAATATGTGTCGGGGCAGATTCTGAGAAGGCCTCCCTGGTTTTTTGATGTTGAGCAACAGGGAGAAGGTATTATTGATGTAACTACACATTTGGTAGATCTTGTACAATGGTCATGCTTCCCGGAAGAGATACTTGATTATCAATCTGATATCAAAATGATATCCGCCAGCAGATGGCCCACACCTGTTACAGAAAGCCAGTTTCAAAGTATAACCGGAGTCGGTTTCCCGTCGTACCTGAATGATCATATTGAGAGTGATACCGTGCTTCAGGTCTATGCAAATGGTGAAATGAATTATGCGCTTAAAGGTGTTCATGCAAGGGTAATTGTAAAATGGGGGTACCGTGCTCCTGAAGGGGCCGGCGATACCCACTACTCTTTTACCAGGGGAAGTAAGGCCAACCTGATTATCCGTCAGGGTGCCGAACAGAACTTTAAACCTGTACTTTATATAGAGCCATCTGAACCTTTAAATATCAATGAATATGAAGATGTATTGGTACGGGAATTTTCAAAAATTCAGGAAAAATATCCAGGTGTTGAATTGAAAAAGCATGAAGGGTTATGGGAAGTGGTGGTTCCGGAAGTATATGCTTCAGATCATGAAGCTCATTTTGCTGAGGTTACCGCGAAATATCTACAGTTCCTGGTTGATGGCAAACTTCCCGGTTGGGAGGTTCCAAACATGATATCAAAATATTTCACAACAACTATGGCGCTTGAAATGGCCAAAGAATCTGAATAATTTTTATGCAACCAATTAAGACAGCTATAGCGTCATACGGTATGTCAGGTATGGTGTTCCATGCACCTTTGCTCCATGTAAACAGGGGTTATGAAATTGTAAGTTTCCTGGAGAGAAGCAGAGAAAATTCCAAAACAAGATATCCCTATGCACGAATCGAGACAAAGTTCGATAATCTCTGCAATGACAACAGTATTGAGCTCATAATTGTAAATACTCCTGATCATACTCACTATGAGCTTGCTAAAAAGGCTATTATGGCGGGGAAGCATGTAGTTGTAGAAAAGCCTTTTACTCTAAAATATTATGAAGCTGTTGAGCTGGCTGAACTTGCATCTTTTAAAGGGATAATCCTTACTGTATTTCAGAACAGGAGGTGGGACGGAGATTTTTTGACAGTAAGCAAGGTTATCGGGCAGAAACTTCTGGGCAGACTTGTCGAGTATGAATCACATTTTGACAGGTACCGGAACTATATTCAGCCACACACCTGGAAAGAGGATTCTTCTACCGGTAGCGGCAACTTGTATAATCTTGGTTCCCATCTGATTGACCAGGCCCTTGTTCTGTTCGGGAAGCCGGAATGGGTGAATGCTGATATACGTACAATGCGTGAAGGCGGAATGGTTGATGACAGTTTTGAGATTTGGCTGGGCTATAATGGGATCAAGGTAAGCTTGTGCAGCAGCTACCTTGTCCGTGAACCCGGTCCGAGATTCACATTACATGGCACTGACGGTTCTTTCCTGAAATGGGGTATTGATCC
>SKND01000111.1 GCA_007120695.1 Bacteroidales bacterium
TCTAATCTAATCTAATCTAATCTAATCTAATCTAATCTCCTCTCCTCTCATCTAATTTCATCTCACCTAAACCTACCTGAATTATGAAAAAAAACAAGTATTTGTTACAAACAAATCTGATTCGGAGGCATAAGAAATGCTTTTCGAAAGATTTCTTTCGAACTACCAGGTTGATTGCTGCCTTTATAGTGATGGCAGTTTTTACTTTTTTTCAGAGTAAGGCATACGCGAGTGATTCATTTATGGATAACGCCTTAAATGAAGTTGCTATAAATTCTGATCATAATCTGGATGATGCGACTGCAAAAATACAGCAGGGCAGAGTTACCGGAACGGTAACAGATCAATTTGGCGATCCTTTACCCGGTGCAACTATTATTGTCGATGGCACTACCATTGGTGCCATTGCTGATATAGACGGTAATTTTGTTCTGGAGAATGTTGATAGTGACGCATTCCTTAATGTCTCATTTGTCGGCTATATTACAGAGAGAGTAGCTGTTGAAGGAAGATCGGTAATTGATATTGTTCTTTCCCAAACACTGGAGGCTCTTGATGAAGTAATTGTGGTTGGATACGGTACCCAGAGACGAACCACAATGACCGGTTCAGTCTCGGTTGCTGATGGCGACGATCTTGCAATGTCACCCGTTTCCAACGTGTCAGGTTCTTTGGCAGGCCGGTTGTCCGGCGTTATTATGAGGTCTCGCGGAGGAAAACCCGGTGATGATAACCCTGAGTTTTATATAAGGGGGGTTGCTACTACCGGACAAAATGCCCCCTTATTTGTTATCGACGGTATCATAAGAGATAATATTACGCAAATAGACCCTCAAACTATTGAATCGGTCACAGTTTTGAAAGATGCTGCTGCTGTTGCACCTTATGGAATGGGAGGTGCCAACGGTGTTATCCTGATCAATACAAAACAGGGAGTGGAGGGTGCACCTACGCTTTCGTTTAATTCCTATTACGGTATGCAAACGCCCACTCAATATCCAAACCTTCTTAATGCTAAGGATTACATGAGATTGCGTAACGAAGCATACAGAAATGAAAATCCCGGTTTGACGACAATCCCTTTTGCCGAGGAACTGATTGCCGATTATGATGCATTGCATGCACAGGATCCTGACAGGTACCCCGACAGCAATACCAGGGATCTCATGAACATGACTCATCCGCTTCAACAACATAATTTGCAGTTACGCGGGGGGACCGAGACGCTTAAATATTTCGGAGGTCTTGGATTTATGAAGCAGGATGGTTTGTTTGACCAGGTTGATTACAACCGGATAAACTATACCCTTAACACCGAGTCAAAGGTTACCAACACAACAACCTTTACATTTAATCTCCTTGGTTCGGTTGAAAGAAGGAATGATCTTGATGTTGCCTCTTCTGCAACCCAGATGTTCAGGAATGGATACAAATTTATTCCCACCGAAGCGATTGAATATACCAATGGTCTTTGGGGGCAATTTGCAGGAAATACCGCACTGGGCGTGTTGGATGCCGGATATGCGAAGGATGATCAGAACACCCTTCTGGGAACAATTGCAATAGAGCAGCAATTGGCTTTTATAGAAGGGTTAAGTATCAGGGGTACATTCAGTTATGATACAAGGAATAGCTATTTCAAGGGATGGCATACACCATTCTACTTCTGGACTCAGGACACCAGTACTACTCCTTATACGTATGAAAGACAGATTTCAACACAGGAAGGGTCTGTCCCGACATATACATACCTGACACAGACCCAGACCCGCAGAACCTCCTTGTCATATCAGGGATTTGTAAATTACAGCAGGTCATTCGGAAGCCACGATATAACAGGCCTGCTTGTTGCAGAGGCAAGGGAAAACAGGTGGGACCAGCTTTATGCCAGGAGAAACAATTTTGCCATTGATGTTGATGAATTGAATATGGGCAGTTCAGACAAGAGTGATTTTGATAATGGCGGATCTTCATCCACCGGCACCCAAATAGGCTATGTTTACAGGTTTGGATATGTTTACGATCATAAATACATGTTTGAAGCTTCGGGTCGGTATGATGGACATTACTATTTTGCCCCTGGTGAAAGATGGGGATTCTTTCCGGCATTCTCAGCAGGATGGAGATTGTCTGAAGAGAATTTCATGGCAGACATGGATAATATTAATAATTTGAAACTAAGAGGATCCTGGGGTAAATCAGGTAACCTTGCCGGTTCTCCCTATCAGTATCTGAGCGGATATACATTATCAGGCAACCGCTATGCCTGGGGAACCGGAACGATGGTTCAGGGTGCGTACCAGTCCCAGGAAGCTAATCCTCTTATCACATGGGAGATGTCCACCAAGTCAAATATCGGTATTGAGGCTATCCTTTGGAACAGCCTGCTTATATTAGAATTTGATTATTTTACCGAAAGAAGAACAGGTATGTTGCTTCCTCCCGAAGTAACTGTTCCTTTTGAATACGGTATATCCCTTGCCGATGAAAATGCCGGTATAATGGATAATTCCGGTATTGAGCTTATCCTCGGGTCAAGGTATGAATTTCAGAACGGACTGGGAATAAGATTTGACGGCAGTTTAAGTTACGCAACAAACAAGATGATAGAGGTGTTTGAAACAGCCGCCACCTATGATAATCCCAACCGGAGAAGAACAGGAAGGCCCTTTGGAACAAGGTTTGGCTATGAATCGGATGGTTTGTTTTCCACCGATTATGATACTAACGGAGATGGTATCATTAATGAAGCTGATGGTTATAATGTTGAACAGTTCGGCACCCTTCATCCGGGCGATGTAAAATATGTTGATCAAAATGGAGACGGAGTGATCGATAGTAATGATGAAACAGCCATTGGATATCCTGCGTTTCCGCTAATGAATTATGGATTTAGCTTTTCGGCCGATTGGGGGGGATTTGATCTGGGTTTGTTTTTCCAGGGTTCTGCAATGTCTTCGGAATTTATCAATAATTTCATGACAGTCCCCTTCCTGAATAATAACAGTAACGCCGATTACGAGTATTATAATGACAGGTGGACCACTGATAATCAGGGTGCAACATATCCCAGGGCCACATCAAGTCCCTACGCAAACAATGTTCAGACCTCTGACTTCTGGCTGAGAAATTCATCATACCTCAGATTAAAAACCGGTTCACTGGGCTATACTCTTCCCGCAAGAATTGTTGAAGGAATGAATATCCAGAATATACGTGTATATGCTACAGGTCAGAACTTACTAACCTTTAGCTCCATAGACTTTATGGATCCTGAGCTGCGCGGAGATACAGGCTATCCCAATATGAAGTCCGTTACTTTTGGAGTAAACGTTACTTTTTAAGCATATTTTACGAATTAAATAAAATACCAGAACTATGATAAAATATAATATAATAAGAAACATTGTGCTGGCAGGATTAATAATTTTGATTGGTTATTCCTGTAACCAGGATGAATTTCTTGAGACTATGAGCAAGTCAAATCTGACAGATGGCACTATGTGGGCAAGTGATGCCAATGCCGATATTTTCCTGAATGAGTGTTACAGGGACCTTGCGGCAAAGAGCAATCAGGCCGATAATCTTGATAATTATACTGATGATAATGATGCCGGATTTTACTACACATCATGGAATTGGAAAAAAGGTATTATTACGGCCTCTTCAAATAATTACAGTATCTGGTTTGGACAGGCTGGTCCTGCCTGGTGTGCAAACTGGCCGGGAACATATACAAAGGTTAGGAGACTCAATACCTTTATCCAGAAAGTGGAGGAGAATTCAGAGAATTTTTCACCGGAATGGATGGCCCGGCGCCTTGATGAGGCCAGGTTTTTAAGAGCATATTTTTACAGTGAGTTGTTTATGCGTGTCGGGGGACTTTCTATCATAACTGAGCCTCAGGACCGGGGAACAATGACTGATGATGAGATGCTGGTGCCGCGCAGCAGCTTTGAGGAGACTTTCAATTTTATTATAAGTGAACTTGATGCTGTCGTAAGTAATGGTAATATGCCTGCAAAATACAATTCAGGGAATGCTGATGCCGGGCGGGCAACCACCGGTGCAGCACTCGCGCTTAAAGGATGGCTTGAGTTATTTGCTGCAAGCCCGGCTTATAATTCATCTGACCCCGCTGTACCCGGTTCAGCTGATAACCTGCAAAGCTTTGCCACTCCTGATGAGGGCAGATGGGCTACTGCTGCAGCCACTAACTGGGAATTTATAACAACTATAGGGCATAAAGGTAGCAGCGAATATGATCTGTTTCCCGAAATGACCCAGTTTTGGTGGGAGGCGAATGAGTATAATGAAGAGGTTATATGGGACAGGCAACATGTTCACACCACCATGGCAAACACTTATGATCAATTTGGCGGACCAGTTTGGATTCATAATACCTATTACACATGGGGGAATTATTGTCCGACTCAGGAGATTGTTGACGAATACCAGATGGCCAACGGGTTGAGCATCGATCATCCCGACTCAGGTTATGACCCCCAGAATCCTTATGTAGGACGTGAGCAGCGGTTCTACAACTTTATAGTTTATGACGGGGCACCATATTATATGGGCTGGATGGATAGGCCAGACACTATTTATACACGGATAGACAGGGTGAATCCTTCAAGAAATGAGATCGATTTTGGTGGTGATGATGTTGGTAACACAGGATATTACTTAAAGAAAAGGCTTGACTATTTCAACCCGAGGGGCGGAGCTCTGAGCGGTCAAAATCATGTATATTACCGTTATGGAGAAGTTCTTCTTAACTATGCCGAAGCTCAGAATGAAAGCACAGGGCCTGATGCAACAGTTTATGAGGTTATCAACTACCTCAGGGCTCGTCCGAGCACTGACCTTCCACCGTTACCGGCCGGTTTGAGCCAGGATGAGATGCGTCATGAAATTCGTCGTGAACGCAGGGTAGAGCTTCATTATGAAGGAAAAAGGCTATATGATATTTGGCGCTGGAAAATTATGATGGATGTAATGAACAAACCCCTTCATTCAATGGTGATCAGGAACTCTTCTCCTGAAGACAACAGCGGCGATTGGGTATATACTGTGACTCCGTTAAGTCATCATCCGCATGAGGTTCAGCAAAGACAGTACTTTAATCCGATTCCTCAGGCTGTAATTGACAGAAACCCCACCCTTAAACAAAACTGGGGCTATTGATAAGTTATATTAATTTAATCAGGGCTATTAATTGATTATTCTTAATAGCCCTGATATTTTCCTTAAAAATAGCAAAATTGACCAAAACAGAATGACTATGAAAAGAATATCAAGAAGAGGGTTTATTCAGACCTCCATTATCGGTGCAATGGGATTGTCTATGTTCCCTCTTATTAAAAGTTGTAAGGAGGTATCTGCAAATGACACTATAAGGCTTGGATTTATCGGACTTGGACGACAGGCCATTTTTCTTATGAACGGCTTTCTTACAATGCCGGGTGTACAAATAGTTGCCGGCGCAGAAGTTTACGGTGTTAAACGTCAGAGATTTGAGTTGAGACTGAAGGAGCATTATGCCGAAAACAACATGAATGTGGAAGTAACTACCTATAAGGATTATAAGCAGCTTCTGGACAGAGATGATATAGATGCAGTTGTTATTGCCACGCCGGATCATTGGCATGCCCTGAACACAATTGACGCATGTAATGCAGGCAAGCATGTTTATCTTGAGAAACCACTTACGTGGACAATTAAAGAGGGTATTGAGGTAGTTAATGCTGTCAGGAATAATAACCGTATTCTTTCCGTTGGCAGCCAGCAGCGGTCCGATTATAATTTTTACCATGCTGCAAAACTTGCACGAGAGGGAGCACTTGGAAAATTGGAAAAAATTTATGCTTACGTGGGTGATTTCCCGGCGCCATACGATCTGCCTGAAATGCCTTTGCCTGAAGACCTGGACTGGGATATGTGGCTAGGGCCAAATCCATATGTTCATTATAATGAGAGACTCGCTCCGGCCATCTCTCTTGATCCGGTTCAAAATGAAAGAGGCTGGGCAGAATGGCGTTATTTCAAGGAGACAGGCGGAGGGTTTATAACAGACTGGGGCGCTCATAACTTCGATATTGCTCAGTGGGGCCTTGATGCCGATGACAGTGGTCCGGTTGAAATTATCCCTCCCGGAGTTAATGGAGCAGAGTACCTTACTTATATATATGCAAATGGTGTACCCGTTACAAATCAGCCTTATGATGAAAGGAATACCAGGGGAATTAAATTCTGGGGAGAAAACGGATGGGTAGAGGTTGCCCGAGGTCAATTTAATGCATCGGATGAATCTTTAATGCCAACCCAGGAGCAGGTTGCTGATGAATCAGTTCCATATGAAACCGGCACACCTCACCAGGAAGATTTTATCAATGCATTGAGAGATAATAAGGATCCTATTGTTCCTGTTGAGATAGGACACAGAACTGGTACAACATGTATATTGGGAAATATTGCCAATGAGCTTGGCCGGGTTGTGAAATGGGATCCGGCTGCACAATATTTTGTAGATGACCCTGAAGCCGAGAAGTTTTATCACAGGCAGTACCGTCAGGGTTATTCACTTTAACATTTTATTGGGCTTGGAGATAAAGAGCCATTAGGGATTGCCTGGTGGCTCTTTTGCAAAAAACATTACCATTGCAAAAAACCTTCAATAAATTGAAAAGAATTGTTTCTGATCCATGTTTTTGTAATATTTGTAAGATAATTTAAATTTTAATTTAGAGTAAATGGATACTGAAGAACAAAAAAACAGACTGCCCTATATAATTGGAATTACATTTGTTGCTACCTTGGGTGGCCTTTTATTTGGTTACGACACTGCTGTAATTTCCGGTACTGTAGGATCATTGGAGAGTTTTTTCATTGAACCCCACGGTTTGACTGAAACAGCCGCCAACAACCTTCTGGGCCGTGTTGTTTCCAGCGCCCTTGTGGGTTGTGTTATCGGAGGATTACTTGGGGGAATAGTCAGTCTGAAACTGGGAAGGAAAAGAGGTCTCATGCTTGCTGCAATTCTTTTTCTGATTTCAGCACTTGGTTCATCCATGCCTGAAATGTTTTTTGCACCAATAGGAGAGGCTGATCATACATATGTCAACTTTTTTGTTTTTTACCGTATCATCGGGGGAATTGGAGTGGGAATGGCATCAATGATGTCGCCCATGTATATCGCTGAAATCGCCCCGGCTAATATCAGGGGGAAGCTGGTGTCGTGGAACCAGTTTGCGATAATTTTCGGGATGCTGGTTGTCTATTTTGTAAATTATTCCATTTCTCTCAGGGGAGATGACA
>SKND01000298.1 GCA_007120695.1 Bacteroidales bacterium
ACTGATAATCCACAGCGCAACGAAAAGTCCAAGAACTGTTGTTAATATCCCTCCAATAATGTAGAGGCTTACTTTGATTATTCTTTTTCCCATTGTTATGTAATAATAATTTATTTATACCCTTTCGGGGGAAGTGTTAATACTGGCTTTAGTTTTTTCTGAATTTTGCAAAACCTCCAGTATGTGATTTCTTAATGCAACAGTATTCAATGATCCGGTAACATGTCCGTTTTCAATCCTGATCTCATAAGTCCCCTCCGAATTAATCTCCGTCACAGATAATTCAATTGACCTGATCAGTTCTTGAAAAGACAGACTGTTGGTGCTTTCAGCAAAAAACTTCTTGCTGCCCGACACCAGTGCACCGATATTTGCGGTTAAATTGTCAAAAAATATATGTTTGTTCATGGCATATAATGGACTTATCAAATTCCGGGAGGGAACTGTTTTTTGATTTTGTAAAATATCAAATAGCAGGCCACTGTGTTTAAATGGCTGTATAATAAAGGCTAAAGGGTGTAATCAAAATTAAAATATTGTCCGCCAGCAAACATTCCTGTTCATTACCGGACACAGAATATTAATGAAATTTGCAAGATTTGCAATCATGTTATCTGGAATTTGTTTAGTTTTAAACATCAAGTTCATCCTAAAGCTATTAATCATGAGCATTCTTAGATCTTCATTTACGGTTTTATTTTTTGGTGTTTTGGTTGTTCTTTTTAATTGCTGCTCAGGTAATAAGGGTATCAATGCAGAAAAAGGGAACCTTTTTGTTTCGGTTAATGGGAGCGACGACAATGATGGCTCTGAAGCAAAACCCTTTCTGACCATTCAGGCAGCGGCCAGTGCTGCCCGGCCCGGTGATGTAATCACGGTGCACCAGGGAACCTACAGGGAACGTATTAACCCGCCAAGGGGGGGGGTATCGGACTCTGAACGTATAGTTTTTCAGGCTGCCCCCGGTGAAAGGGTTGTGATCAAGGGGTCAGAGGTTATAAAGGGATGGGAAAAAGAGCAAAATGATGCATGGAAAGTCGTCATTCCAAACAGTTTTTTTAGTGATTTCAATCCTTTTAACGACCTGATCCATGGCGACTGGTTCAATCCCCGGGGAAGAGATCATCATACCGGCGCGGTATATCTTAACGAGCATTGGCTTATCGAAGCCGCTAGTCTTGATGAGGTTTTAAATCCTTTGGAAAATGAACCGCTATGGTTTGCCCTCGTTGACCAGGAAAACACTACACTATGGGCGCAGTTTGAGGGTGTTGATCCAAATCAGGAAGAGGTGGAGATCAACGCTCGCCAAACGGTATTTTACCCTGAAAGCCCGGGTATTAATTATATCACCGTGCGTGGCTTTATCATGATGCATGCCGCTACCCCCTGGGCCCCGCCAACTGCCGAACAGATAGGACTTATCGGCACACACTGGAGCAAAGGATGGATCATAGAAAACAATGATATAAGTTACTCAACCTGTACGGGTGTTACCCTTGGCAAGTACGGGGATCAATGGGATAATACCTCGCAAAACACCGCCGAGGGATATGTTGAGACTATCAGGCGTGCTTTGGAAAACGGCTGGTCAAGGGAAAATATCGGGAGTCATATTGTCAGGGATAACCGTATCTCACATTGCGAGCAGGCAGGTATCGTGGGTAGTATGGGAGCAGTATTCAGCAGCATTACCGGTAATGTGATCCACGACATACATGTCCGCAGGCTATTTGGGGGCGCTGAGATGGCCGGAATAAAGATACATGGTGCTGTTGATTTTCTTATCTGCCAGAACCACATATACCGTACCACAAGAGGTATCTGGCTGGACTGGATGACCCAGGGAGCAAGGGTTACAGGAAACCTTTTACATGATAACGGTCCGCAGGAAGACTTTTTTACAGAGGTCAATCACGGACCGTATGTTGTGGATAACAATCTGTTTCTCTCTTCATTTTCTATGAATGACTGGTCGCAGGGAGGAGCCTTTGCCCACAATCTATTTGCCGGGAGAATAAATATAAGACCCGTTCTTAACCGGTCAACACCTTTTCTTGAACCTCATTCCACAAAAATCAAGGGATTTAGTAATCACCCTTGCGGGGATAACAATTTTTACAACAATATATTATTAACCCAAAGTTTGGATATATATGATAAACTGGATGCACCTTCACGGATGGCCGGCAATGTTTTTGCCGGTAATGCCCGGCCTTCTGAATATGAAGAGGATCCGGTTGTCATGCCCGGTTTTGATCCCGATATCAAAATAGTGGAAGAGGACATGAATATACTCCTTCACATGTCAATTGATCATTCTTTCAGAACCGGTAATAATGTACTTGTAACGACCGAACTATTGGGAAGGACAGCGATTTCCGGTCTTCCTTTTTTGAATCATGATGCACAGCCCCTTAAAATTGATACTGATTATTCCAGGGTAAAAAGAGATAGAACAAACCCTTTCCCGGGGCCCTTTGAAAAACCTGAAGATGGCACTAACAGGTTCAAGGTTTGGCAAAACGTAGAAAAGCTGAATAATTGAATATCTGTGTACCTTGTGCCTTAAAATATAATCATTTAGCTAATGATAAAAAAATGAAAACGGAAGACTGAAATTTCCCGGCCGTATTCGTTGAAGAGCTTTGGCTGTGGCAATAGCTGTTATGTGGATTTACAATGTAAACTAAATATATTATGAAATCACGCACCAGGTTAAGAAAAGCTCTCAATCATATCCAACCCGACAGAATTGCTGTTGATTTTGGTTCTACTGCAGTAACAGGTATTCATGTACACATTGTCGAGCAATTAAGAAAATACTTCGGACTTCAGTACCGGCCGGTAAAAGCGATTGAGCCCTATCAAATGCTTGGCGAAATTGAAGAAGACCTAATGGAGGTGTTAGGTATTGATGTGATTGGTTTATGGGGGAAGAATAATATGTTCGGCATACCGCAGGGAAGCTGGAAGCCTTTTAAGACCTTCTGGGGCCAGGAAATTCTTGTTCCAGGCAATTTTAATACCACTATCGATGAAAACGGAGATTTGCTAATTTATCCAGAAGGTGATAAATCGGTCCCCCCTTCTGCAAAAATGCCAAAAGCCGGCAAATTTTTCGATGCTATTATCAGGCAGCATCCAATTGTTGAATTGAACCTTGATCCGGCCGATAATCTTGAAGAATTTACTGTTTTTACACAACAGGACTTGAATTATTGGAAAGCGCAGGCACAAAGGGGTGTAAGTTCCGGAAAGGGTATAATCGCAACTTTTGGTGGTACTGCCATAGGAGACATTGCACTTGTTCCTGCCATGAATCTGAAGCACCCTAAAGGAATACGTGACATTTCCGAGTGGTACATATCAACTCTGATTAGGCCCGATTACCTGCACAAAGTATTTGATAAACAAACGGATATTGCTATCAAGAACCTTCAAAAAGTTTATGGGGTTGTTGGGGAAAACATTGACGCTATTTTCATTTGCGGCACTGATTTTGGCACACAGGATTCATCATTCTGCTCTCCAGAGACCTTTGATGATCTTTATTCTCCCTATTACCGGAAGATGAACGATTGGATTCATATAAATACCGGATGGAAAACATTTAAACATTGTTGTGGAGCGGTAGAACCCTTTATGAAGCACTTTATCGATGCAGGCTTTGATATTGTTAATCCTGTCCAGATAAATGCTGCCGGAATGGTACCCGAACACCTGAAAAAAGAATACGGCGATTACCTGGTATTTTGGGGCGGAGGTATAGATACTCAGAAAACATTGCCTTTTGGGAAGCCCGGAGAAGTGAAGGAGCAGGTACTGAAATCCTGTGAAATTTTTTCAAAAAATGGCGGATTTGTTTTTAATGCAGTACATAACATCCAGGCCAATGTGCCTTTGGAAAATGTCATAGCTATGTTTGAAGCCATACAGGAATTTAATAAATAGTCGATCGGGAGCATTCAATATTTTAAGTAAAATGCAGAGAACCGGAAAATTCTCCGATAAATTTTCCTGTGCAGGAGTAGAATATAGTTGGATCAATAAAATATTTTTTTATCTTGCTAAAATATTTTATTCACTTTAATAATCAATCCATTGGAAACAGAAGAATACAGGATAAGCTTTTTCAATCCTACCACTCAGCAGGCCCGAAGTAACAGGAATCTGATCATTCAGTTATTCATTATTTGGGTAGTTGCAATTTTTGGATTTCAGATTTTATTGAAGATACTATCTAAACCGGTTCCGGAAGAAGCATTGGTTAAGTTTATTCCTGCCTGGGAAAAGATAGAGTCAGGAAATGCCGGGAGCTATGATTACCAGGTTGCAGGTCAGTCTATGGTACAGGTTACGGGCAAGTTAACTCTTGGACCCGATGAGTATGATGCTCTAAAAGATGGCATAAGCTGGACATTGGCCAAATTATTACCTGATAATGAACTGGCTGATCTACAGAAAGAAGTGCAGCTTCTATCCAGGTTAAGAGAAGAGATAACCTCATTAAGAGATGAAAGGTACCTGGAAACAAAAGAATCGATCATATCCAAAGCTGCACCTGCATTAGTTATTGGTGAAGGCACATTGCTTGCACAACTTCTGGCCCTGGGACTTGATGATGACATGGAAAATATGACGGAAGAGAACAGATCTAAGATACCTGGTATTATGAGCCTGTATCTGACACATAACCGTTCTGTTCTGACAGATACTGTATTTCTGGGATTCCCTTTTCACTATTTCTATACAGCTGTTTTACTGCTGGTCTTTTTTGTAGGGTTGTGCTGGTTATATTGTTACAGGACCGATAAACTGCACGCTAAACTTAACTTTCTTGAACAGATTGATTAATTCTTGTATCTAATTAACCCCGGAAAAATCACAATATGAAACGTATATACATTCTCCTGCTGTTCTCATTGATACCCCTGGTAACTTATGCAGCAAATGATGCAACGGAACTGGAAGGCAGTTTTAAAGTCGGGCCGGCTATTATTCTCATCTTTATTTTAACGCTGTTTGTGCTTGTAGGCATTTTATTCCGTGCCAAAGATACTACCGACTATTACGCAGCGGGACGGGGAATTTCACGTGTGGGTTCAGGTATGGCAATTGCTTCCAACTGGATGAGCGCTGCCTCTTTCCTTGGTATGGCCGCCCTGATGTATGGTACCGGATATCATGGTTTGGCATATGTAGTAGGCTGGACCGGAGGGTATGTGCTTTTGCTTATACTCATGGCAGGCCAGATAAGAAGATATGGTAAATACACGGCGGCGGACTTTATTGGCGACAGGTATTATTCACAAACATTGCGTGCCATTGGCGCAGGTATTACCATTATTATTTCAATTGCCTATGCAGTTGGACAATTTGGTGGGATCGGGTTAATGTTCAAGTGGGTGTTGGGAATTGATTATCTGCCGGCAGTTATCATTGGCGGTTCTGTAGTGCTTGCATATACGCTTATATCAGGTATGCTTGGTGTTACGAAAAATATGCAGATCCAATACGTGATCATCATCACTTCATTTATGGTCCCGTTGTTTATTCTTACCGCAAAATTTGATTATTTCTGGTTAATTCCTCAGATAGGTTATGGTGCTGTTGTTCAGGATATTGTTGAAGGAGTTAAAATAGTTGATAAAGCAGGAATGGCAAATTCTCTGGGCCACAATTTTGCCATAGTGCCAAGCCCGGAATATGCCATGCCATGGGATCCTTCTACCGGGCAGACCTTTTTTCAATGGATGGCTATAGCATTTTCACTTATGATCGGAACTGCAGGTTTGCCACATGTAATACAGCGGTTCTACGTTGTTCCCAAAGCCCGTGACGCCAGGTGGTCAGTTGTCTGGGGATTGTTTTTTATTTGTTTGCTTTACTGGAGCGCCCCTGTATATTCAGCCTTCGGTACAATATTGTCTTCAAATCCTGAAGTAGGAAAACTGGCTGCAGATGCCATTGTAGTTTATACAGCACAATTGGGGAATGTTAATCCATTGATTGTGGGACTTCTGGCGGCAGGGGGTGTATCTGCAGCTTTTTCCACAACTTCCGGGTTACTCGTAGCCGGGTCTTCTGCATTTGCTCACGATCTTTATGTAAAGGTGATCAATCCTGAAGCCAAACCCAAAACCCAGATGACAATTGCCCGTTTGGGTACCTTACTGATGGCAGTTATTATCACTGCTATTGCAATTCTTGATCTTGCATTGATCGCTCAACTTGTTGCCATTGCTTTTTCAATGGCAGGCTGTACAATATTCCCTTTGTTTCTGCTGGGGATATGGTGGAGTGGTTCAAACCGGGCTGGAGCCAAGGCCGGATTAATCACAGGCGGCATTGTTACTCTTATATCCCTGACCTACCTGATAGGTGCCAGAGCCGGATGGATATTACCATTTAATGATTTTATCACATATTATCTGGGTGCCTGGTACTTTGCCTGGATAGGTGCTCCGTTAGCAATTACCGCCAATATTATTGTTTCCAGAATGACCAAGGAGACACCCATTGAAATCAGAAAATTTTTAATTGAAAAGGTGCACTCATAATTTGAATGTTTATATTGATAAATAAGGGGACAAGAATAATCATAGGCATTATGGTTATTCTTGCTGCTGTTGGTATTGTCATTGCATGGATCTATTATGGTAACATTAATAAGTCCGTTGATCCCCGTGTCAGGCAGGCCCAGGTATTGTACGGCCGGTACAATATATATGCTTCAAATAATGATCATGAAGGGGTTCTTGCTCTACTGGACAGCATTGAAAACATATATAGATCAATACCGCATTACAGGAATTCATATGAGATGGGTGTGGTCGAGAATAACCGGGCATCTGTATTTCTTACAAAAGCACTTTCAGATCCGGTCAGGGAAGAGATCCGGCAACATTATTTTGCTCTTGCCGAGCAGCACTTGTTAATGAGTATAGAGTATTACACGGATTGGATGGATTCTCACAGGAACCAAACTGAAGAGGAGTTAAAAGTTTTTGTTGAAAAAGAGTTTATGGCAGATAGATTACTGAATAATAATGAAAAACTGGATGCAATAATCCGGAACAGGGTAAAAGAAATCATGTCTGCCCGGATTGAGACTCCAAGGAGATTGTCAGTAAGTTATACAAATTTAGGTATCATCAAACGACATGCAAATCAAGTGGACGAGGCGTATGACTATTATGTGAAAGCTCTGGATCTGTGGAGTGAAAATCATGCGGCCAAAAACAACATCAATATTCTCTTTGGAAAACCACCTGAGAAACAGAGTATCTTAAG
>SKND01000248.1 GCA_007120695.1 Bacteroidales bacterium
ACCTTGTTTCCTGAAACAACTATCAGAGCCTGGCCTCCAACACCAAGCTTCCCGGCAATTTCTCTTGATTCAGGATTAGAGAGATTGATTTCATGATATACCAGCGATCCGTTCTCCATCTCTTCAGAATAATGTTCAGCAAGAACCTTCTCAGTAGTTTGCGGAACAGTAACGCAGGATACACAACGGCGCGTAAAATGAAAATAGTAAACTTCTACCTTGCTTTCAGCAATTGTCTCAGATGATTTTTCTGAATTCTGATGCCTTTGTTCTCCTGCATTACTTTGGCTGCAAGCAGCGAGGCCAGATATTAATGGTAATGAGATAATTAAAAATAGTAACTTTTTAATTCGCATAAAGCTTAGTTTTATTTGTGGATTTATAAAACAATTAAATTAAACTGCCAGTAATTTTTTCATTTCTTCCTTTGAAGCAGAACGACCCTTGACAAGTACTTTTCCGTCAACTATTACTGCAGGAGTTGTTGCTATGCCATAACCCATTATCTCCATGATATCTTCCACCTTTGTGATTGTGGCATCAAGTCCAAGTTCTTCCACTGCATCTCTGACAGATTGTTCCAGTCTTTTGCATTTCATGCACCCCGGCCCCAAAACTTTTATTTCCATAATATTAAGATTTAAGTTCGTAGTTCGTAAAAATACGTACAAATATTATAAAAGTTTCATTTACATAAAAGTTTTAGGGATTTTTTTCAACTAAACTTTTTTCATCTTAAATTACACACAGACAAGATGAAAAAATTTTATATGAAAACGAAGCGTTTCCGACTGTAAGTCAAAATTTTGTTATTTTTTTAAACAAAATTGTGGCTCTTTTTTACAGGAGAAATTGTACCTTTATATCTACGAATGATATTAACCTGAAGAAACCATATTGGAATAATGGATACCGGAAACAGTAAGATCAATATAAGTCTATTTGCCATATTCGTCCTCGTTTTAGTGGTTTCAGCATCTTCAACTGCTGATGCTCAAAGAAGCGGAAGATGGGGTACGACGGCCGGCTCTACAAATGAATCGTATTTTGAAGGCATTGAAGATGAAAGGGTGTTGCCTATGTTAAGGTACCTGCCCAGAAAATACGGGGGGAGAAATGTGCCGGCAGGCAATGGCAGGTTCCTTTACGATCTGATAATTGAAAAAGGCTATAAGAGGGGTCTTGAAATAGGTACTTCAAACGGGTATAGCGGACTGTGGATCGGGCTTGCATTAAAGCAGAACGGCGGTAAGCTTATAACAGTTGAAATAGATCCCAGAGCTGCCTATGAAGCCAGAAAGAACTTTGAAAAAGCCGGACTGGATGATGTTATTGAGGTAATAACCGGTAATGCATTAATTGCTATTCCGGAAATTAGGGGAGATTTTGATTTTGTGTTTATTGATGCCTACAAGCCTGAATACAAAGACTATTTGCGACTGGTCAGGCACAGGGTTGACAGGGGAGGGGCAATTGCAGCACACAATGTGACAGACCGGGGAAGGGTAATGGCAAATTTTGTTGAGGTAATCATGAATGATCAGGGACTGGACACAGAAATATCAAGAAGACACAATATGTCAGTAAGCACTGTCACAAAAAAATAAAATCTTACCCGTGAGGTTATAATGGTCGCTTGGCATGGTGTGGCTTCATCCCCTTTTCCTCGACCTATTCATATTGCAGTGTTTCTGCCGGGTTCTTATTGGCTGTATTATAAACATGCCAGGAAACTGTTACAAGGGCAATAATCTGTGCAACCAATGCTGCCAGAAGGAACTCCCCTATTCCCGGTGAAACCCTGAAAACGAAGTTTTCCAGCCAGCTCCTGGTAAAATAAAAGGATGCGGGCCACGCTAAGAGATTGGCAGCTATAACTTTACCTGTGAGTCCGGAGGACAACAGCAAACCAATACTGTGAGTTGTTGCACCGTGTACCTTTCTTATCGAGATTTCCTTGATCCTGCTCTCTGCTGTAAAGGAGGCAAGGGCGAATAAACCCAGGCAAGAAATTAAAATAGAAACCAGGGAGAAATAAATAAACAGTTTTCCAAAACGCTTCTCTGAGGAGTACGCTTTTTCAATCCTGTCTGTGAGGTATTCATACTCGAACGGATAGTCTGGCGAATGCTCACTCCATAATTGTCCGATCTGGTCAATGCTCATAAGCTGGTTTTGAGGATCCAGATTGAAATATCCAAAAGAGCTGGCTGTTGCCGGGCTCAGACCGATAGTTACCGGCCTTATATCAGATTTCAGGCTTGCTGTATGAAAATCATTAACCACACCAACTATCTGATGATCGTTAATGGTTTCATTCAGTATATCGGTAGTCTCGAATGCGGAGACTACGGCCTCGTTTACCAGAAATACCGGTTTTTCCCTCTGCAGCATATCTCCCGAAAAGCCTTCACCTGCCTTAATATCAAGCCCGAATACTTTTACAAAATCTTCATCAACCCTTATATAAGGCCATGTGAAATTATTATCATCATGATAAACGCTCCAGACATTTCCTGCCTGGTAAAGCGGCTGGTTTGTTCTCGTTATTCCTCTTACTTCCGGGTATGAAAGACAAGCCTGTTTGAAAACATCAAACTTCCCGGATATCTGATCGTTTAGTTTGACCTCAATAATATTTTCTGTTGTATATCCCGGATCATAAGAGCTGACAAACCGGAGTTGCTTATTAACGATCAGCGTCCCGGTAATCAGAAAAATGCTTATGCTGAACTGGAAAACGGTAAGGAATGTACGTAACCTGACACCTCCCTTTCCCGAAATCCACTCCCTCTTCATCACGCTTAAGGGTGATACCCGGCTAAGGTAAAATGCAGGGAAGAGAGCCGATAAAGATCCGATAACAAGCGGAATCCCAATCATGATAACAATAAGGTTGAGAGCCGAATAATTGATGGAGAGACTAATGTCAATAAATCCTGAATACCAGGGCAGAAGTATCTCGGTAAGAGTAATGGCCAGGATAATTGAGATGAGAATAGTTATAACTCCCTCTGCACATATCTCTGAAATAAGTCCCGGGCGGCTGGCCCCAAGGATCTTCTTCAATCCGGTTTCCCTGGATTTTTTACCCGCACGTGCGGTCGACAGATTGATAAAGTTTATTATAGCTATCAGCAAAACAAAACCTGCAACTATAATGAAGATATAGGTGTTGGATTTGTCACCATGCCGGTGAAGGTTGTCTGCTATGCTTGAGAAATAGATATCAGTCAGCGGCCTGAGGTCAGCCACTATAGTTTGATTTAAAGATGCCGTTCCCGATTCCTCATAATATTTTTTGATTTCATTAAAAATTTTAGCTCCGGCGGCTTCATGCATTCCCTCTTCTATACGGTAGAATGTTTCATAGCTCCATACACCCGGGTTATCCAGGTAGCGCGGATTGGAATATTTCAGTGCAAGAAAATCAATTGAAAAAACAGCATCAAAATCCATTGTCGACTCAGCAGGCAGATCCTTAAATACAGCTTCAATACGCAGTCCGGAGTGATTATCCAATGAAACAAGCTGTCCTATGGCTGTATTATTGCCAAATAACTTTTTTGACAATCCGGATGAGATAATAACTGATTCCGGAGTTTGTAACAGAGGCCCGCCCGTCTGTTCAATAATTTCAATATTGAACATATCCAGAAATGAGCTATCCGCTGCTACACCCTTAATATCTGATCTGAATGGCGCGGACTGGTTCTCTGATCTGAAAAACATCGATCCGTGGTTTCCGGTTATCCGGCAATAGCTTTTTATTTCGGGAACGGCTGATGCAAAACGTGGTCCTTCAATCCCATTGGTAATTCCATGAAAACCCCTCTCCAGCCTGAACAACTCTGCTGCATGGGGGATATGAGTATTATAGGAATATTGAGAATTAACATACAGGATAATAAGTATGAAAACCGTAAGACCACTCGCCAGTCCCCCGATATTTATAAGAGTATTTCTAAGATCGGTACGGAGTGTTCTGAAGGTAGTTGTCAGGATATGCCGGATTTTCATCTTCGATGGTTTTTTGGGTTAAACTGGCATTACAAATCAATAGACTGCGAATGTAATCAAACTGCTGCATGTTTGAGAATAATTCGATATGAGTCGAAGGCCCGTTAGGCTATGAATTGAACTATTATATGCACGTCGCAGACTTATCTAATAAGAAACCGAAGCCCGGACAGACTATGAATGGAATTATGGTGTGCATGTTGCAGAGTATAAAAAAACCGGTCTGTTTTTTGTTTTTATACCGGTTAAATGGGTTAAATTTGTTCTGCGGGAATGGTAATATGGGGGCCTTCAAAATGCAGTAACCGACTCAATACTTTCAGAATTAACTTTTTATATTTAGCCGGTAACGTAATTATATTTTTTAAACTGTTTTCAAAATGATAAATGTATTATGGGAAAATTTGTTCTGTTTATTCTCTCAGTCATTGTTATTGCTGCCTGCAGTAACAACAATAATTCAAATAATAATATGAGTCCTGTTGATGAACAAACTGTATCCGGTGTGATAAGCACGCTTGAATCTGAGCATGGAGCAGCTCATGCCGACAGGATAAAAAGGGGAGTGGAGCAGGTTGCCTCACTCTGGCGGGAATCGGATGGCGATGCCTCACATTTTGAGGCGTTCTGTAAAAGTAGCTTTATCTCCGGCAGTGATGAACTGGACCTTGTTTTCGACCGGCTGGCCAACAACTTCGAGTACCTGTTCGGTTACCTGAACAGGATCTCCCTTGAGCTTAACCGGCCCATACACGAGGATGTCGGTCCCCTCCACCAGATCGACCGGATGTTCGGCTCATTCAGTCCGGGAGCTCATGTGACCGACGATTTATTCAATAATAAGATTGCATTTCTCATTGCACTCAATTTTCCTAATTATACCCTTGAAGAGAAGAACAGGCTTGGCGGCGACTGGAACGACAGGGAGTGGGGGTTTGCACGGCTCGGCGACTACTATACATCAAGGGTCCCGCCCGTATTGCTGCAGGAATACAGCCAGGCATCAAGCAACGCCGGCATGTATATTTCAGAGTACAATATTTTTGCCGGCCGGCTGCTTAATGATGAGGGGGAGACACTGTTTCCCGAAGGTATGAAGCTGCTTGCCCACTGGAACATCCGTGATGAGATAAAGTCCAATTACGGACAGCCGCGTGGACAGGAGAAGCAGGAGATGCTGTATAATGTTATGCTCCGGATCATAAACCAGGATATTCCTTCAACAGTTATAAACAATGATGCCGTGCAGTGGAATCCCTTTTCAAATGAGGTGGTCGCTAACGGCGAGACTATTGACGCTGAGCCAGAAGGAACAGTCAGATACTCACACCTGAACAATATTTTCACTGCACTTAAGAATATGGACCCTTATTATCCTGAAGCTGACACCTATATCAAGAGGAGTTTTGACAGGGGTATGGAGATTCCGCAGGAAGAGGTGGAGGATCTTTTCAGAGAATATGTGTCATCTCCCCTGTTAAAGGAAGTTGCCGCATTGATAAGCGAAAGGGTTGGACGTCCGCTTCGTCCTTATGACCTGTGGTATGACGGTTTCAAGGCGCGCAGCTCCATTTCTGAGGATGATCTTGACAAGATCACCAAATCACGTTATCCCGATGCGGAGGCCATGAACCGTGATCTTCCACGTATGCTTGCTGATCTTGGTTTTGACAAAGGAAATGCAGAGTTTATTGGTTCAAAGGTTGATGTTGATGCTGCAAGGGGTTCGGGACATGCCTGGCGAGCGTCGATGCGCAGCAAACCTTCCCACCTGAGAACCCGGATCGGCAGCGACGGAATGGACTACAAAGGATACAATATCGCGGTTCATGAGTTCGGGCATAATGTTGAGCAGACCATCAGCGTGCATATGGTAGATAACTATTTTGTGAACGGCATTCCTAATACAGCATTCACCGAGGCTCTTGCCTTTATGTTCCAGGCAAGGGACCTCGAATTGCTCGGAATTGAAGAAAATGATCCGATGAAAGAGCATCTTGATGTGCTGGATTTCTTCTGGAACAACTACGAAATGATGGGTGTCTCGCTGGTAGACATGAACGTATGGAAATGGATGTACAACAATCCGGATGCAACTCCCGAAGAATTAAAGGAAGCAGTTGTTGAAATTGCCACAGATATCTGGAATGATTATTTTGCTGAGACTTTCGGCGAAAGAGATATACCGCTGCTTGCAATCTACTCGCACATGATACAGAGTCCGCTCTATCTTTCCAATTATCCCTATGGCCGGCTGATAATGTTTCAGCTGGAGGAGTATATAGCCGGCAGGGACTTTGCAGATGAGACGCTGAGGATATTCTCGCTCGGACAACTGACTCCAAGACACTGGATGGACAGGGCCGTGGGCGAGCAGATCAGCAACCGGCCCATGTTTTATGCAGTTGAAAGTGCGCTGTCGGCATTAAGGTGATTGTATGACCGGTTTTTCTTTAACCAGGTGGTTCCTTCAAGGCAAATAAATATTACCCTTTCGGGGAATTAAACAGAAAAGGCTGATGGAGAGATTAGTGATGAAGTGAACCTTTATTTTTCAGTTTTGTTATTTGATCATAACCGGTAGTTAACCGGGATAAATATGACTATGTAAGATTAATAAATTAAAACGGAAGAATATGGGTAATAAGATTTTTAAAACTTCTACAGGATCAATGCACTTTGCATTGCTGATAATCCGCGTGGGTTTTGGAGCTTTTTATATGATCCACGGATGGCCCAAGATTACAGGCGGTGTTGAAACATGGACATGGCTGGGTGGTAATATGAGTATGATCGGCCTTGGATTTGCACCTGCCTTCTGGGGATTTATGGCAGCTGCAGCCGAGTTTGTCGGGGGACTGCTTCTGATTCTCGGGGTTCTTACAAGACCTGTTGTTGCTTTGATGGGTTTTACCATGGTCATAGCCACCATGATGCATATCCAGGCTGGAGATCCCATCAATACCATAATGAACCCATTGAAAGGGCTTGTAGTATTTGTCGCATTCCTGTTCAGCGGTGCCGGTAAATACTCGGTTGACAATATGCTGGGACGTTGAAAAATCTGAGCATCAAGTTATATAGCAGGCTGCGGCAAAAGTGTTGAGCAGATAATCATTGTGACCACAGCCTGCTATTTATATGCGGATTCTTACATGTAATCAATAACTGTCCAACCCTTCGGGGGTCAGAATGAACAGCACATGGCCCGACCGGTTGAAAACCACATCTGCATACCCCAGAACTTCAATATCTTC
>SKND01000405.1 GCA_007120695.1 Bacteroidales bacterium
GAGAAACCGCCGAATTTTCGATTACCGGTTGTGTCAATAACCACCGGAGATGATCGGATATCTCTGAGTGACATGTACCATAGTCCGTTATTGCTTTCCAGGGTATCTTTTATAGTAAAAACCAGTGTTGTTGCAAGGCTGTCTGCCGTCCACGAGTCAACAAACGGCACAGATGCCTGCAGGTCATTACGCATGTTTCTGATTATCAGTGTTGTGCCTGCCTTTTTCAGCTTCTCGTTCTGTTCATCTGCAAGCGTTGTATCTTCTGCAGTATGGTGGTGAATAAAAAGCAACCTGTCCACAGTACTGAAGGAGCTGCTTTTTACATCATTGTAAACCGTCTTCGAACCATCAGATGTATTTACAAGCACCGCTGCGTCATTTGGCCTGTCTGATGCCGTCTTGCCTTCCGATTCAGCAAAAGGAGGCTTCTGTGTAAACAGCAACCAGTTTCCGTCGGCCGAAAACCTTGGATTCTCTGCCCGCTCAACTCTCAGCATTTCTTTACCTCCGGAAGATACAAGCACTCCGTATCCGTCGCCCCTGTCAGGCGAAGCAGAATAAGCGACATTACTGCCATCACTGTTTATAGCAGGCGATTGCAAATGGTGAAAATTCATTACATCTTCAATGGTCATTGCCCGCTTTTCCTGTCCCGCTAATGACGGCATCCATGCCAGCAAAACCAGTAGCAGAAAAACGGTCCGTGTAACAAGTATAAGATTCTTCATTTTGTTGATATTGGTTAGTAAGTGATAATATATTTTTACCCTGACATTTATCTGATATCATCAAAAGGCTGCTGGATTAACGGTTTTCTTTCTGACTAAAAAGCTCAGGCGGATACTCGATGGCTTCCAGGAAGAGTCCCCCCGCCGGGGCTGAAGTCCCCGCCTTACAACGATCACCGGCCTCAATAATTTTTTTAAAATCGTCAACCGTGATCTTGCCATAGCCGACATCAAGAACCGTACCCACTATGGCCCTGACCATATTCCTCAGAAACCTGTTCGCGGTGATAGTAAAAATAAGCACATCATCTTTCTCTTCCCAGTCGGCATGCATTATCCTGCAGATATAACTTTTCACATTGGTGCTGGTCCTGCAGAAGGAGCGGAAATCATTATATTTGAGGAGCTCGGCTGCCGCGTTTTTCATTGCCCGCACATCAAGCGCTGAAAAGTTATGGTAACTGGTTTCCCGGGTGAAAGGATTTTTTCGCCGGCTTAGATAATATTTATACGTTCGTGATATTGCACTGAACCTGCTGTGATAATTATCCCTTACGGGGAAAATATCGATTATTGCTATATCGTGCGGCAGCATATAGTTGAGTTTTCTTATTGTCTCCCGTAGAGGATAAATCAGGTTTGAAGATGTGCTGAAATGAGCAGCAAAATAGCCGGCATGCACCCCCGTATCTGTCCTTCCCGCACCGGTAATTCTCATTTTTTCCCGTATCAGAGTTGAAACAGCCTCTTCTATAGTCTGCTGAACACTAATAGCATTGGGTTGTACCTGCCACCCGTGATATGCGGTCCCTTTGAATGAAAGTTCTATGAAATAGCGTTGCTCCAATAGATGATAGATTTCTCCGGCAGTGGAGATGAACATGTCAGCACCCACCCGGAAATTTTTGACAAATTTAACCGATTAATGGTTAACACAAAAAAAGTATTGCATCCCGAAGTGCAATATAATCTTTTTTGGTAATGGCTATTTTCATATTTTAGTCAAAAATTTCACTGAACTACAAAGGCGGATTCAGACCTTATATAATAACTCTCCTTACACTATAAATTTTTTCTGCGTCAAATTACACACAGACGAATTAAGAAATTTGACTTCGTCGATTAAACATGATGTTCATGTTTCATGTTATTTGCCATGACAGGCATTTATGCATTTTATTATGGTTTTATTCTTTTATTAGTATGTATTACATTTGCAGACTTAAAAGCAAAATCATAAATGAGTTTAAAGAGAGAGATCGAGAGAAGACGTACATTTGGTATTATCAGTCACCCCGATGCAGGAAAAACTACTCTTACCGAGAAGTTGCTCCTTTTTGGAGGTGCCATCCAGGTGGCGGGTGCCGTGAAGTCAAATAAGATCAAGAAAGGGGCAACAAGCGATTTTATGGAAATAGAGCGGCAGCGTGGAATATCTGTCGCAACCTCAGTCATGGGATTTGAATATGAAGGTTATAAGGTAAATATACTGGATACTCCTGGCCACCAAGATTTTGCAGAAGACACATACCGCACCCTGACAGCTGTAGACAGCGTGATCATTGTTATAGATGCGGCAAAGGGCGTGGAGGCGCAGACCAGGAAACTGATGGAGGTTTGCCGGATGCGCAGGACTCCGGTAATAGTCTTTATAAACAAAATGGACAGGCCGGCAAGGGACCCGTTTGAGTTGCTTGACGATATAGAGAATGAGCTTGAGATTCAAGTTTGTCCCCTGAGCTGGCCGATTAGTCACGGACCCGATTTCAGGGGAGTTTTCAATATTTTTGAGCAGAAGCTTAACCTTTTTACTACAGAAGATAAACAAAGACTTGGCGAGAGTATTGAGATAACTGATATATTCTCAGGTGAAGCCGATAAATATATCCAGCCTCATGCCGTAAACCTCAAAGAGGAACTTGAGCTTTCCTCGGCGGGTTATCCGGCCTTTAATAAAGATGAATACCTTGCTGCCCGGCTGGCACCGGTGTTTTTTGGATCTGCTCTCAATAATTTTGGGGTAAGAGAGTTGCTTGACTGTTTTCTTCAGATTGCCCCCTCCCCTGGAATTACTGTGGCGCATGAGAGACGGGTTACTTCCGGAGAGGAAAAGTTAACAGGGTTTGTTTTCAAGATACATGCCAACATGGATCCCAATCACCGCGACAGACTGGCATTTGTAAAGATCTGTTCAGGCACATTTGAGCGTAATAAACCCTATTTTCATACCCGCTCAAAGAAAAGCCTCAAGTTTAGCAGCCCCACTGCATTCATGGCAGAAAAAAAATCGGTTGTTGATTATGCTTTTCCGGGAGATATAATAGGACTGCATGATACAGGCAATTTTAAGATAGGCGATACACTTACAGAAGGAGAGGATCTTAATTACAAGGGCATTCCCAGTTTTTCACCTGAATTTTTCAGGTATGTTGAAAATGCCGATCCGTTGAAATTCAAACAGCTGGCCAAGGGGCTTGATCATCTTATGGATGAAGGTGTTGCTCAGCTCTTTGTAAACCAGTCCAATGGCCGGAAGATAATCGGAACCGTTGGTCCGCTGCAGTTTGATGTTATCCAGTTCAGGCTTCAGCATGAATATGGTGCCTCCTGCAGGTATGAACCCCTGAGACTATACAAGGCATGCTGGATGGAAAGTTTCAGTAAGTCTCAGCTAGAGGACTTCAAAATGCGGAAATTACTGAATATGGCCCATGATAAATGGGGGCGGGATGTATTCCTTGCCGAAACCGCCTATGCCCTTCAAATGGCACAGGAAAAATTCCCTGATATAAAATTTCATTTTATTTCCGAATTTTAGGATTTTTGTATTTTAACTTAACTAACAAGGGATGGGTAAAAGTATTCAGAATTTTGCTCAGCGGGCTGAGCGGATTATTATTCATGCACTGATTATTATGATGGCAATAGTTCTGGTGCTTGCTACCATTGAACTGGCCTATAATATAGTCTTATCGATAATCAATCCCCCTCTTTTTCTCCTCGAATTCGGGGAGTTGCTGGACCTTTTCGGGATATTCCTGCTGGTACTTATAGGAATTGAGCTTCTTGACACAATCAAGGTATACTTTAAAAGGAATGTAGTGCATGTTGAGGTTGTGGTGCTGGTTGCCATAATTGCAATATCCAGGAAGGTTATTGTTCTTGAGCCTGGCGACTATGAGCCGGGAACACTTATCGGAATAGGGATCATTATTCTTGCTCTTGCTATCAGCTATTTCCTGATTAAGAAACTTGGATGTGAACTCGTAAGCATAAGCCAGCTGCCAAAAACATCGCAGGAGGTTATTAAGGATGAATTGAAAGAGACGGGAAAATTACTTTCAGGAGACGATATCAAGGTTGATACGACGAGTACTGGAACGGGGGATAAAGACATTATATCAGGTGCCGGTGAAGAAACTGGCGATGAGAGCGTTAAGGAGAATATGCGTGGAAACAGTGACCATAAAGACAAAAGTTGATTTATTATTTTTGATTTTTACCGGCCCGCTCCTGCACTATGAGTATTCTGTTAATAAATCTTTAAATTGAGCATTCCTGAGCCCCGGCAGTTTATTTTACGATGACCTGAATGACGATTGTCATAATTTTTTAATTTTCTCTTAACTATTTTCGCCGGCAACGATTTTTGAGGATACAAAATTAAATGGTCTCCCAGGTTTTATTCTTTTGACCGGATTGTTTCCAAATTGGAATTATTTTGTACATTTGCTTGCGTTTTTATTGTATGCAGGTTTTACTTATAGATTATCAGTTACTTACGGTCAGATGAGTTAAGAAATTACAAACACTTTATATAAAAGATAAATTTTATCCACATGGAAAATAAACTTCAGGAACTAACCGAAAAGATCTACGCTGAAGGGGTTGACAAAGCCAATAAGGAAGCAGAGGAGATAATTGAAAAAGCCAGGAAAGAGGCTGAAAGTATGCACAAAAAAGCCGAAAAAGAGGCCGCACAGATAATTGATAAGGCCGAAAAGGAAGCTAAGGAAATTAAGAAAAATGTTGCCTCCGAAGTTAGTATGTCAGCCCGTCAGGCTATCAGTACCATTAAACAGCGGATTACTGAACTTATAACTGCAAAGTCCACCGGTGAAAAGGTAAAAGAGGCATTTGACGACAAGAAGTTCCTGCAAAATATTATTGAAACAGCAATCAAGAATTGGGACCCCAGTGGATCCAAAGGAATTGATGTTGCTGTTCTGTTGCCTGAGAAAGACAGAAAGGAACTTGACGAGTATTTCAAGACAAAACAAAAATCGCTTCTTGAAGCCGGTCTGGAGTTGAAGTTTGATGAAAGTATGGAGTCCGGATTCAAGATCGGACCTAAAGATGGTAGTTACCAGATCAGTTTTACAGAAGAGGATTTCGAGAACTTTTTCAGGAATTATCTGCGTCCAAGAACCACAGAGCTACTCTACTCAGGAGAATAAATGCCTTAAGTTAATTTGAACGGTATAATTTGCAAGGAGTGAATAATGTTTGAAAGAAATTACTATTACCTGGTCGCAGGATTGCCTGACATCATACTGGATCAGAAAAAACTTGGCCTCTCAATAGCCGAGTTCCGGGAGGAGTTAAGTAACCATCTTCATCCCGATGATTATAAGCTTGTTGAGTTGTTGTTTCTTCATTCCGATAACCATAATCTGCTAAACCTGCTGCTCAAGTCAGACGATGACTTTGAGGAATCAGGCAAATATTCCCGTGATGTGCTGGAAGAGGAGATAAAGGAGCCCGCCTCCCTTCCTGATTATATGCAGAAACTGATCACTGCCTATAAATCCGAAACTCCGGTTTTTGAAGGTTTGCCTTGGGAGGACCAGTTGACCTGGCTTTTCTATAATTACCTTGGAAGCTGCTCCAATAAGTTTCTTCGGGAGTGGTTTGAGTTCGATCTCAATCTTAAGAATATTGTTGCCGGGTTCAATACACGGAAGCATAAGCTTAAAGGTGACAAGTATTTCATAGGTGATAATTTTGTTGTTCAGGCAGTTAGAAAAAGTACGCTTAAGGATTTCGGTCTTGGCAATGATTTTGAGCACATGGAGAGGCTGATCACCATCCAGGAGAATGAGAACCTGCTTGAGAGAGAAAAGGCCATGGATACAATGAGATGGGATTTTCTTGATGACAGGAACACTTTTAACTATTTCACCATTGAAGTCCTGCTTGCCTATGTCATTAAACTGCAAATGGTCCAGCGCTGGCTTGAAATGGATTATGAGACCGGAAAGGAGATGTTCAGAAAGCTTCTTGATCAATTGGAACAGAGTTATGAATTTCCAAAAGAGTTTATGTTAATTCAATCCAGTTCAAAACGTTAAACAACATTATTACAAAGATTCCTTTGCAGTTACAATTTTGCAAATCTACCGGGTAAACCAGTATTAAACATAAAAACAGTTATCAGGCTTATTTGGATTCAAAAGGTACGATACCGGTTTTGAAAATTGGAATAAACAGATAAATAATTTGCTAGCTATAATCAATACTAATGAAACAAGAAAATAACTTAACCAGGGGTAAAGTAACCGGGGTCATCGCCAACCTAGTAATGGTGGATGTTGACGGTCCGGTTTCTCAAAATGAAATTTGTTATATTAAACTGGATGATGTAAAGCTTATGGCTGAGATCATTAAAGTTTTTGAAAAACGTGCCTACGTGCAGGTATTTGAAAGCACCCGCGGCTTGAAAGTCGGCACCGAAGTTGAATTTTCCAGGGGGATGCTGGAGGTGACTCTGGGTCCTGGTATTCTTTCAAAGAACTATGACGGCTTGCAGCATAACCTGAATACCATGGATGGTGTTTTCCTTAAAAGAGGTGATTATACCGCTGCACTTGACAGTGAGAAGAAGTGGGAATTCAAACCACTGGCTAAAGAAGGTGATTCAGTTGTTGCCGGCGACTGGCTTGGTGAGGTGAACGAGAATGAACAGCCGCACAAGATAATGGTTCCCTTCAAGTTTGAAGGGAAATATAAGGTTAAGAGTGTTATAAAAGCCGGTGAGTATAACATCAATGAGACAATAGCGGTATTGCTTGACAGCAAAAACAAAGAGGTACCTGTTACCATGGTACAGAAGTGGCCTGTCAAGATCCCCATTAAATCATACAAGAACAAGCCCCGTCCCTTCAAACTGCTTGAAACAGGTGTAAGGACAATGGATACTCTCAACCCTATTGTTGAAGGTGGTACCGGGTTCATTCCCGGACCGTTTGGTAGTGGTAAAACAGTTTTGCAGCACGCAATTTCAAAGCAGGCTGAAGCTGATATCGTTGTTGTTGCCGCTTGTGGTGAAAGGGCAAATGAGGTTGTAGAGATCTTTGCCGAATTCCCGGAAATTGAAGACCCCCGTACTGGCAGGAAACTGATGGAAAGGACCACAATTATTGCCAATACTTCGAATATGCCGGTGGCATCAAGGGAAGCTTCTGTATATACAGCAATGACCCTTTCAGAGTATTACCGGGCAATGGGTTTGAAGGTGCTCATGCTTGCCGACTCAACTTCCCGTTGGGCGCAGGCACTCAGGGAGATGTCAAACAGGATGGAGGAGTTGCCGGGACCGGATGCATTTCCAATGGACCTGCCGGCAATTATTTCCAATTTCTATTCCCGTGCAGGATTTGTCAATCTGAATAACGGTGAGAGCGGATCGATCACATTCATCGGTACTGTTTCGCCCGCCGGTGGTAACCTGAAAGAGCCTGTAACGGAATCTACCAAAAAAGCTGCAAGATGTTTCTATGCACTGTCACAGCAGCGCGCCGACAGTAAACGCTATCCTGCAATTGATCCGATAGACAGCTATTCGAAATATATAGAATATCCGGAACTTCAGGAGTATCTGAAGGAAAATGTAGCTGAAGACTGGGTTGAGAATGTTCTTAAGATAAAGAACATCCTCATCAGGGGAAAAGAAGCCTCCGAACAGATCAATATTCTTGGAGATGATGGCGTACCTGTAGGCTATCATATCGACTTCTGGAAATCTGAGGTAATTGATTTTGTTATTCTTCAGCAGGATGCTTTTGACCCGATAGACCGTTCATGCCCGATCAACAGACAGAAGTATATGCTTGAAAAGGTGCTTGATGTATATGACACCGGGTTTGAGTTCGAGTCGTTTGATGAGGTAAACCCATACTTCAAGAGAATAATAAATGAATTCAAGCAGATGAACTACTCCAAGTTTGAATCTGATGAATTTAAAAGGCACGAAAAAGAATTATATAAAATAATAGACGAAAAGAAAACAGCGTAATGGAAACTAAAGCTTTTCAGAAGATATACACGAAAATTACCCAGATAACCAAGGCTACCTGTTCACTTAATGCCGAAGGTGTGGGTTATGAAGAACTGGCGTCGGTAAACGGCCGCCTTGCACAGGTAGTGAAAATCCAGGGTCAGAATGTTACCCTTCAGGTTTTCGGAGGAACAGAGGGAATTCCGTCCAATGCAGAAGTAACTTTTTATGGGAGGCCCCCGACGTTAAAGGTTAGTGAGGAGCTGGCCGGCCGGTTTTTCAACTCTTTCGGAATGCCTATAGACGGCGGACCTGAAGTTGAGGGGGAAGAACGCGAAATTGGCGGTCCCTCGGTTAACCCGGTCCGTCGTAAACAGCCTTCCGAGCTTATTGCTACCGGAATAGCAGGTATTGACCTTAACAACACCCTTGTGACGGGTCAGAAGATACCCTTTTTCGCCGATCCTGACCAGCCATTCAACCAGGTTATGGCGATGGTGGCTCTTCGTGCAAAATGTAACAAGATTATACTCGGTGGTATGGGTCTGACTAATGATGACTATCTTTATTTTAAGAATGTTTTTGATAATGCAGGCGCACTTGACCGTATAGTAAGTTTTGTGAACACAACAGAAGATCCTCCCGTTGAACGACTGCTTGTCCCCGATATGGCCCTTACAGCGGCTGAATATTTTGCAGTGGACAATAATGAAGATGTACTGGTGCTGCTTACAGATATGACACTTTATGCCGATGCACTCAGTATTGTATCCAACCGAATGGACCAGATCCCTTCGAAGGACAGTATGCCCGGATCACTCTACAGCGACCTGGCCAAAATTTATGAAAAGGCTGTTCAGTTTCCCGAAGGTGGTTCAATAACCATTATTGCGGTAACGACCCTTTCGGGTGGCGATATTACCCATGCCATACCCGATAACACCGGATATATAACTGAGGGACAGTTGTTCCTGCGCCGTGACACTGAAATAGGTAAGGTTATTGTTGACCCGTTCAGAAGTCTCTCAAGACTTAAGCAGCTTGTAATTGGCAAAAAGACAAGGGAAGATCACCCGCAGGTCATGAACACCGCTGTCAGGCTTTATGCAGATGCTGCCAATGCAAGGACCAAGCTTGAGAACGGATTTGATCTTACCGATTATGATGAGAGGACACTGAACTTTGCAAAGGAGTACTCGGAGAAACTACTTGCAATTGACGTAAATATTGATACCGTAACGATGATGAAAACCGGATGGGAACTGTTCGGCAAACATTTCACTCCTGCCGAGGTAGGTATACGTGAAGAATTTGTTGAGAAGTACTGGCCGAAACAGGAATAATTCCGGTGACAACCATTATCAGGTATAATTAATAAACAGGGATTAAATGGCTATTAAATTTCAATATAACAAAACAGCATTACAGGATCTGAACAAACAACTCCAGGTCAGGGTAAGAGCTTTGCCTACGATCAAGAACAAGGAAACGGCTCTTCGTATGGAAGTTAAAAAAGCAAAGGATGAAGCCGGACGCCTGGATTCTAAACTGGAAGAGAAGATCAGGGAATATGAATATATGGCCAGGTTGTGGGCAGAATTTGATCCCGGCCTTATAACCATAAAAGATGTTGAGTTGTCGGTAAAAAAGATTGCCGGGGTCAAAACTCCGGTCCTCGACAATATTATTTATGAGATCAGCGAATTTAGTCTGGTAAACAAGCCGGACTGGTTCTATGACGGTATAAAAGTGCTCGAAGAACTTGCATCGGTAGCAATTGAGCGTGATTTCTTCTACAGGAAGATGCACCTGCTTGATTACGCCAGGAAGAAGACCACTCAGAAAGTAAATCTTTATGAGAAGGTGCAGATACCCGGATATGAGGAAGCGATACTCAAAATAAAAAGGTTCCTTGAAGATGAAGAGAACCTTGATAAGTCATCGCAGAAAATAGTTAAAACACGTCAACAGCAAGCGGAGGAATTAGTATGATTGCAGCAATGACCAAATATTCCCTGTTGGTTTATCACCGTGAATACGAAGATTTCCTTGAAAAACTACGTGAACTTGGAGTTGTTCATATACTTGAAAGGGAGTCTGATGTTACCGATGAGATAAGGGAACAGTATCAGTATATTGACCGTGTTGACAAGACAATACGGTTTTTGAAAAAACGTGAAGCTGAGCAAAGTATTGCTGAGGCCGAACATGATGGTAAAGAGGTATTTGAGGAGATAAGCAGACTTCAGCATCAGGTTGATCATAATACAAATAAGCTGAATTCACTCAGAAAAGAGATAAATGAATTGAAGCCCTGGGGTAATTTCTCACTCGAACAGATGAGAAGGCTTGAGGATCAGGGTATAAGATTCAGGTTTTTTGTTTCCCCAACCAGGAAGTTTAACCCCGGATGGGAAGAAGAGTATACAATTGAAAAGATAAGTTCACTTGGCGGGCAAATTTATTTTGTTGTAATTCTCAGAGGTGATGAAACGGTAAATATACAGGCCGAGGAGATTAGTATTCCCGGAAAATCCCTTTCATCTTTGTATGAAGCAAAGACTAAGCTTCAGAAAGAGATAGAAAGTGTCGAAAGCCGGTTTGTTCATCTTGCAGAAACTGCCATACCTGCACTTGAGAAATACAAGAACTCTCTGATTGAGAATCTGGAGTACGAAAAGACCCTTTATTACACGTCAAGGGAAGCAGAGGAGCGCCTTATGATACTTGAAGGGTGGGTACCCAAAGATTCTAAAGAGAATGTCAACAACTTCCTTGATAAGACCGGAGCAGCTTATATAACCTCCGCTCCAACAGAGAAAGATAAGGTGCCTATTTTATTGAAAAACAAAGGCTTCTCAGAAAAATTCGAAAAACTTGGAGAGCTATATTCACTTCCCAGTTACAAGGAGCTTGATATCACCCCGTTTTTTGCACCGTTTTATGCGCTGTTTTTTGGTTTCTGTCTTGGTGATGCGGGTTATGGTTTACTGATGGTAGCCGGCTCCATTTTTGCAAGGAGCAGGATTCCCAAAGAGGTGAAACCGATGGCCGTTCTTGTTATGTATCTTGGCCTTTCGACAATTTTGTTCGGTATACTTGGCGGGACCTTCTTCGGTATTGATCTTTACATGTCTAATCTTCCTGTTTACAGAGACCTTGCAGCCATGTTCAGTGAAAGGGGTACCGATATTAATATGTTGTTGTTCTATCTGTCGGTTGGACTTGGTGCAGTGCAGATCATGTTTGGTATGTTTCTGAAAGCAATAAATGAAACAAAACAGTTCGGCTGGAAATTTGCAGTAGGAACATACGGATGGATAACCCTTATTTTAGGTAGTCTGCTGGTATACCTTATCAGCCTGGTTACCGGCATATCAATGGAAACCTTGAATCCGGCACTTTATGCAGTGCTGATTGTTAGTGGAATCATGATACTGTTTCTTAACAATCTTAACAGAAATGTACTGGCTAATTTCGGACTGGGACTATGGAATACCTATAATATGGCAACAGGCCTTCTGGGAGATCTGCTCTCATATATACGACTGTTTGCCCTTGGTATATCGAGTGCCATTCTTGGTTTTGTATTCAACAGCCTGGCCGTCTCGATGAGCGGCAGCATTCCTGTTGTCAGTGTTATTGTGATGATCATTATACTGGTTTTCGGGCATTCTATCAATCTGTTTATGTCCGGCCTGGGATCATTTGTGCATCCCTTGCGTCTGACATTTGTTGAGTTTTATAAAAATGCCGGATTTACCGGTGGTGGTAAAAAATACAATCCTTTTAGAAAAATCAATTAGACATTAAATTACTTACTTAACTTAATCTTTAAATTATTATGGAACCGATTATTTTAGCTTACATTGGCATTGGATTAATGATAGGACTGGCCGGCATCGGAAGTGCTTTTGGGGTATCTATGGGAGGTAATGCCTCAATAGGTGCAATGAAAAAGAATGAAGATGCATTCGGTAGTTATATGGTATTGAGCGCTTTGCCCGGAACCCAGGGACTTTATGGTTTTATGGGCTATTTTGTACTTACCGGTTATACAGGAGCACTTCCTGAAGTTGTTACCTGGTACCAGGCTGCTGCCATTTTTGGTGTTGGCTTTGCCCTTGGTATTGTAGGTCTTCTATCTGCGATTCGTCAGGGTCAGGTTTGTGCCAATGGGATAGCAGCTATAGGATCAGGCTATAACGTATTTGGTAACACACTGATTCTTGGTGTATTCCCCGAGTTATATGCGATTATAGCATTTGCTGCTACATTCCTCGTTAGTGGTGCAGTTACCTGATTTATGTTAATTACTGCATAAACCCGCTGTTTGCCTGGACATTCAGCGGGTTTGACATTTTTAGCTCTATGATGGTCTTTTGAAATTTTCATAAATAACCATATCTTGCAAATTATATTACTGACAATCATACTTTATCATGAGAAACAATTTTAAAAAGCAGATATTTACCGGGTGGCCTGCCGGAGGAGGAATAATTACCGTCTTGTTTGTTTTTTTTCTCCTTTCAGGATGTGAAAAAGATGATCTTGTAGCAATACGGAGCATTGATACAATTGAACCTGTTATTACAGGTACTACTGTTGTTACCGGTGGAATTATGACTGCAAACAAAGAGATAGAACTTGTTGAATATGGCATAGCCTATAATACTGCAGCGAATCCTGTAACAGAGGACAACATTTCTCCCGGTACCGATTTATCGGTATTTGAAGATCCTTCCAGGTATACTGTAGAGTTTAAAAGTCAGATAACCCTTTTGTCACCTGGAACAAAATATTATATCAGGGCGTTTGTAACAACAAGAACAGGGACTGCTTACGGAAACCAGATAAGTTTTACCATCAATTGATTTCTTTATACGTTATAATTTCGTCAGTCTATTTTCCATATATTACTAATCTTTAAAATCACTTTGCATGAAACGGTTGATTGGTGGGTTTATATTTATATTGATCATTACTTCTGCTTACTGCCAGGATATTGAGCTTCCGCTATGGCCGCACGGCGTACCTAATTCTATTGAAACAGATGAGCATGAGATTCGTGAAAAGGGAGAAATATTAGTTGTCAGAAATGTTCAGGAACCATCGATTTCAGTGTATCTGCCTGCAAAAAGACATGCAACAGGACAGGCAGTAATCATTTGTCCCGGGGGTGGTTATAATGTACTTGCATATGACTGGGAGGGTGTTGATGTTGCCAGGTGGCTCAACTCAAAGGGTATAGCAGCTATAGTTTTGAAATATCGCCTGCCTGTATCGGCTTCTGTTGTGGTAAGGCATGAAGCCCCTTTACAGGATGCACAAAGAGCGATGAGGATGGTAAGGTTCTATGCCGAAGATTGGAATATAAACGAAAACCAGATAGGTATCATGGGGTTTTCCGCAGGAGGGCATCTTGCATCAACTCTCGGAACAAAATTTGACCATAATACCCTGACGCCGGTTGACAGGATAGATTCACTTAACTCCCGTCCTGATTTTATGATACTTGTATATCCTGTTATTAGCTTCAGGGAGGAATTTACACATGCCGGTTCAAGAAAGGCATTGCTTGGCGATCAAGACAGTCCCGGATTAAGAGATTTTTATTCAGGCGAGCTGCATACCAGTGCCCAGACACCTCCGTCTTTTTTAGTCCATTCCGGCGATGATGCCGGCGTGCCAGTTGAAAACAGCATCTATTTTTACCAGGCGCTTAAAAAAAATGGTGTAAAAGCTGAAATGCATATTTACCCTGAAGGGGGACATGGATATTCACTTGCTATCGGGAGGGGACATCTTCAGAAATGGACTGACAGGCTATACGACTGGCTGAATTATTTGCATCAGGCACTATGATATCAGTTTGTATACCTGTCTACAATTTCAATATATGCAAATTGGTTGACCGGTTGTCTCTGCAGGGAGTACGATCGGGTATTCCCTTTGAGATAATTGTGATAGATGATTTTTCTGAGAGTGAGTACAGGACAGTTAATAAAGGCGTAGGCAAAAATCATACATATATAGAACTTGACAGCAATATAGGCCGGTCAAGGATCAGAAACCTTTTCCCCGGTTACTCAAAATATGAGTACCTGTTATTCGTTGATTGTGATTCGGAAATACCATCAGAACATTTTCTTGAGAATTATGTTTCTGAACTTCAGAATAGTGATTTTCAGGTTATTTGCGGTGGAAGGAGTTATGAAAAGAAGTTGCCGGCCGCTGAACTGAGGCTCAGGTGGAAATACGGCACCAGCAGGGAGAGTCATAATGCTGCTGTAAGAGAAAGAGAGCCGTACAGGTATTTTATGAGCAACAATTTCATCATAAGCTGCAAAATGCTTAAGCAAATAAGATTTGATGAGAGGATCTCCGGTTACGGATATGAGGATACTTTGTTTGCATGGAATCTTTTAAAAAGCGGTATAAGGATTAAGCATACTGATAACCCGGTAATACACTTATATACTGAAAACAATACGGAATTTATCAGGAAAACGGAAAATGGCATTGTCAACCTTTCCAGAATTGTGCTGCTTACAGGGTATGATAAGGAGTTTATAAATAATATCAAACTTTTGCGTGTTTATTACCGGATTAGGCGACTGTATCTTGCCTTACTGCTGAGAGTCTTATTCAATCCCCTCAGACAGACCCTGCGCTTTTCTCTCCGGCATCAACCGGTATGTCTTTGGTTATTCGATGTTTATAAACTGGGACTCTTTTCAACGGTGGCCAGCAAATAAAACACCCCTGCAAAATACAGGGGTGCATAAAACAGAATAGCCGTTTATTAATCAATCATTATTATGGTTGCCGGATCATGGATCTGCAAAGTAAAGGACTCGGTAAAAAATAGTCTTACCTCCTTATCGTTATGAGACTCATATCCGATTGAAATATCTTGTCCCAGCACCAGGCTGAGCTCTTCGGCATTTGCAGGAGCAAGAAACGCTTCCTTGATAAAATGGCTCAGGATAACGGGTCCTCCCAACAGCTTTTCAAGCTGTAATTTAAGCGGGTATCCCTTAAAGTGTGATGATATCTTCTGCCATTTTTCGGGACTAACTATCAGTGTATAAGGTCCGCCGATTGAAGCCTGCATCAATGTTGTCATGCCCTGGGAAACAACCGACAGCAAATTTTCTATCTGTTCGGGAAATGCCAGTTTTGCTTCCTTGTTGCAATCTCTTAGGCCTGTGATTGAAGCATTTTTTAATCCATAATAAATGGTTTTTTCCTCAAATTCAGCAAGTTTTACGGCTGCATCCTCCATCGGGTCAAGATCAATATCCTTTGCTCCCCGGGCAAGGTTGTCAAGCTCCCATATACTCAGGCTAAAATTGATACGTGGTTCTACCAGGGGCTGTACCTTCCGGATTCCGTAAATGACACCTTTTTCCTGACTGGCGGGGATGTCTAATCTGCCCACTGGTACTGCAGCATAATCCCATCCTTTTGGTCCGTCAACATCAACAAATTTTCTGGCAGAAAGGTGAGCATTCAATACCCGTTTTGCTTCTGATTTTATTTCCTCCCATGCTTGCTGAGATATGGGGGCCAACGATTGTTTTAGAATATCCATGGTTTTCTTATTTTGTGTTTTTTATTCCCAGGTCCGAAGAATCATTTCTTTGGTCCTTGTCATTAAATAACTGTTTTCTTAATTCCGTGTCCCACACAGGCATATTTTTTCTGAGCCACTCAATTGTTTTACAGGCATGTTCGATCTCCTCATCCCTGTTATGTTTCAGGATATCAACAAGCTCTTTGTCCTTTGAGGTCACTACTCTCTGGTGGTACCAGTCCACGGCTTCAACTTCTTCCTTCAGACTCTTGAGTGCTCTTGAAAAATCCCTGTCACGGGGACTAAGTTCTTCAACTGGTTCATGATAATCAGACATGTTACTATGGGTTTAATATTTAACAATCAGTAAATTATATCATAAAATTAAACAAAATGGTTGTTAAAGCCAAATTGATAATGATAAAAGTTAGTAACTTAATAAATCTTAATATGTTCAGTAAATTTTCAATAATTTGTCAATATTTATTCCCGATCTGTTCATTTGAAAGAAATCAGGTATCACCGGAATCTGCAATCATCCTGTAAGAACCCGGAGGTGCCTTGTATATATGAAATCCGGCTTTGTAACCGGTATATTCAATATTTTTCCCTCTTTCGATCCTTATTTTGGTTGATTCAGCAACGGGAATTTGCAATTCTGCCGAAGAATTTGCCGGAATGGTAAATTCAAATATTATCTCTTCTTCCTTTTTTTCCCAATATGACTCTATTTTTCCATAAGGAGAGTTATGTCCGGCATTAACCCAGGTTATGTCATTATCTAGTGATGGCTTGATAATGAAATGCCCGAAACCGGGATTGCTTTCATCTATGTTGATACCTGCGAGACCCTTGTAAAAATAATCTCCGATTGAACCAAACATAATATGATTGCGGGATTGGCTTCCGTCCCAGTTCTGAAAGAGAGTAGTGGCTCCCAGCTCCTCTATCCAGTAGCCCCATCCGGGGAAGCTCCTTTTATCGGCCAATTCAAACAGAGTCCTGTATTCTTCATACATGAGAAGTGAATTTATTACAGCTTTTGTACCTACTACACCTGCATCGATATGCCCCTGCTTCAACTCTATGGCCTTCAGAAGTCCCTCAAGAACCATGTACTCTTCCATATCTTCTGTCAGGCCAAAATATAGAGCCAGAGCCATAGGGGTTTGACCACCATGAAGATATATTCTTTTTTCCCGGTCATAATATTTTTCATTGAATGACTTTTTTATTTCAGATGCAAGCTCAGAATATTTCCGGTGGTCATCAAACCGATCTGTTATATGTGCCATATCAGCCAACATACCTGCAAATCTGAAATAGAAGGCTGAGGAGAGATAATCACCATGTGTGAGGTTTTCAAGTTGTTTATGGTCGTCAATTCCAAAATCGAGGAGATGGTTTTCAGAGTGGACGGTCAGATAATTAACATATTTTTTAAACCGGGGATAATACTTTTCAATTATCGATGTGTCACCTGTATAGCGGTACATTTGCCAGGGGATTTCCATAAAAGCACCTTCCCACTGCGGTCCGTAACCCCTTTCGCGGTTCTCGCCCCGCCCGTATGTGTAACCCCATCCGCTTGTAGGAACAATCCCGGGAAGCTGGCCGTTCGGCCTTTGTTCATCAGTAAAATCATCAATCCACTTCAGGTAGGCCCTGACTGCATCAAAATTAAATAGTCCTGTTTCCGCCACAAGAAGAGCATCGCCGGTCCATCCCATTTTTTCACGATGGGGACAGTCGGTAGGATAGCCATGATAGTTTCCAAGATAAGACCAGAGGAGATTTTGATGTATCTGATTGAACAGCTCATGCGAGCACTCAAAATACCCGTTTTCGTCAAGATCGGTATGTACTACATGTCCCTCTATTTCAATAAGTTCCAATTCAGGATCTGACAGGTGGACTTCGATATATTTAAATCCATGATAGACAAATATCTGGTGCCACTCCTCGATCCCATCTCCTTTTAAGATATAACGGCTGGTTTGGGTATCTCCGGTCCATATAAACCTGCTTAACTCTTCCTGGTCAAGAGTGCCGTCTTCATAAATTCTTTCTCCGTACCGCAGCGTAACCTGACTGCCCTCAGGCCCCCTTACCTTTATAAAGGCCCATCCGGTAATATTCTGCCCCAGGTCAAACATTTTGACAGAGTCGCCGATATCCCATTTATCTTCAGGTTTAATGCTGTTAATAATCCTAATCGGAGGCATGATCTGGGAAGATAGTTTGCCCCGGGGACCAGCCACTGTAACTGCCGGTTTCCATTCCCTGTCATTATAATCCGGTTTGCTCCATTCTCCCAGCTCAAGTCTGGCATCATATGTTTCCCCATTATGTATACCGTCAAAAACAAGCGGCCCGGTCGAAAAGTTCCAGGAATTATCACTCTTGATGATTATTTTATTTCCATTGCCGGTTTTAACTTCCAGCTGGCATATCAGGGAGGGAGAATCACGCCAGGGGGCCTGGTCAAAATCCCAGGCTTCCCGTGTATGCTGATTATACCATCCGTTTCCCAGAACCACTCCGATTGCATTGTAACCTGCTGAAATCTGATCAGTAACATCATAGGTTGAATATTTAACCCTTTTGTCGTACCTGGTCTTAACAGGATCAAGAATATGATTCCCGATCTTTTCCCCGTTAAGGAAAGCCTCATAATAACCCAGTCCGCTGATATATAAATGAGCAGAAACAATAGTATCAGGCAGAATGAATTCTTTTCTGAAATAAGGTGCAGGTAGCAGGGGAGGGACAGAGTCATAATTTTCAACCGCAGATATCCACTCACCTTTCCAGTCGCCGTCATCCACAAGTCCCATTTGCCACCAGTTAACTTCACTAAATTCACTTACCTGATTATTATGGTCCCATATCCTGACTTTCCAGTAATACTTTTCACCCGACTCCAGGGGTTCACCCTCATAAGGAATATGCACTGACTGGTTTGATCTGACTTTGCCTGTATTCCAGCAACCGGCAGAAGATAGAGTCAGATTTTCCGGATCTGCAGCTACCAGAATCTGGTAGGCGGTTTGACGTAACCCGTATCCTTTACCGCTTATTTTCCAGCTAAGTTTTGGTGATCTCACGTCCAAACCCAACGGGTTTGATAAATATTCTGTGGTCAGGTTTTCAACAACAAAAGGATCTTCATAATTGCATCCTTTGGACGGTAAAATCCAGGTCACTGTAATTACTAAATAGAGCACCCTTTTAAATAAACGCATGATAAAATATATTAATTGATACGTTCAGGAGGATTTATTTCAGAAGTTGAGCGATTTAAGATACATAGCAGCAGATTCAAGGCATCCCATACCATCTGTTGCATTATCTTTTTCAACAAAATAGTGTTTGATATCCTGTGACAGCGTTTCTGACAGGACCTCCTGAAAATCTATAATGCCGCTTCCCGGGCAGGCAAAATCCTGGTCCGGACCGGGGGCCATATCCTTTACGTGGATAAGCGGGTAGCGGCCCCTGTATTTTTTCAGGGTCTCTATGGGATCGGCACCTCCCTTTCTGGTCCAGTAGATATCCAGTTCGCACTTAACAAGCTTACTGTCTGTATTTTCCATCAGATAATCAAAGGGAACAATACCCTCTTCGGTGGCGTGGAATTCAAGGTCATGATTATGCCAGCAAAGGGTTAATCCCCGCTCATTACAAACCTCTCCTATGCTATTAAGCAATTCAGCACTCTCTTTGCAGTTATCGCCTGAAAGCGGGGCTCCGCCAAACCATGGCCAGTACATAACTGCGTATTGTACCTCTATGGCATTCAGTCTGTCGAGCGACCTGTTAACTTCCTCCATATCCCGGGAGAAGCTTCCTCCTCCTGCAATTGGTTTCAGGCCTATATCTTTGCAGAACTCAAGAAATGACTGTGCTGATTCTCCCATGTAGTTTCCTGTTTCTATTTCAGTATAACCCATTTCTGTGGTTTTCAGCAGCACATCTTTCCAGTTTTCCTCTCTTAATTCACGGCCGATGATACCTGATATAAAGCCAATGTTTTCAAGCTTGCCGGGATGATTAACGTTACATGCAATAAAGGCGCCCGGCAGAATTGCTGCTGCTGTTCCTGCGGTAAGGGTCTGTATAAATCTTCTTCTGTTCAGCATAGTGATATACTTTTTGTTTGATACACTGGAATAATATATATTTTTCCAAGGGTCATTTTCATGGTCCTAACCGATTTTTGGCAATGTCCATGGGGCCCTGTATTCTGGTGTGATAAGTTCATTTGCTTTGCTACTGTTAGTGAAGCGGGAGTTGGAATCGTCCCAAATAAGCATGGGTTCACCAACCCTGGCTGCTATGTTGGGTATATGGACATGAAGGGCTGCGGCACGACCAATTTCCGGGGGACAAACAGGAGTTTCCCTTGATTTAATGCAGTCCAGGAAGTTTCTGACATGTAATGAATGAGCATCTCTGATCCCGGTTACCTGTTTGGCATCAGTCTTATGTTCCCTCAAATTGTTATCCCACTCGGGAATAACCCTGTAACCGTATCTGTTGGTTAAGATAGTTCCTTTTTCACCAATAAATGCCACACCATATAACATTTCGTAAGGTCCCTGCTCGATACCTGCGGTCATATCCCAGTTGATAACGTAATCTTCTTTTGGATAGACCACAGTCATTGTGTCGAATGAGTCTCTCTGCCTTATTTCTTTTGAAATGTTACCTGCCCAGGTCATAACCAGTTCAGGTGCACCGGTCAGGTTTTTGGCCCATAATCCCATATCTACAAGATGTACTCCCCAGTCAGACATCAATCCGCCCCCATAATCCCAGAAGTGCCTCCATGATCCGTGAAAACGGTTCCTGTTGAATGGCCGTTCCGGTGCCGGTCCTAGCCACATATCGTAGTCCACTCCCCCCGGAACAGGCTCATCCTCCCTGGGTATGCTGCCCAAACCATAATTGAAATTACCCCAGATATTTACTTTTCTGAGTGTTCCGATTTTTTCCTCCCTTATCATCCCTATACTTTCCTTAAATGCCTGGTTACTTCGTTGTTGCTGGCCTACCTGTACCACCTTGTTATAGTACCTGGAAGCTGCAACCATAATGTTGCATTCTGCAATTGTGTTTGCAAGGGGTTTTTCCACATAGACGTCTTTTCCTGCCTGCAGGCAATAGACCAGTTGGATACAGTGCCAGTGATCAGGTGTTCCGATAATAACGGCATCAATATCCTTCTGATCCAGCATCTTTCTAAAGTCGGCATAAAGTGTCGGATGCTGATTGTAATTTTTTTTCAGATCATCAGCTTTTTCATTCAGAATGTTGGAATCGACGTCGCACAGGGCAACACAGTTGACATCGTCATATTCCAGATGGTTTCTGAGAATGGTATAGCCGTGATTTCTGCATCCTATCAGCCCTACATTGACCTTGTCGCTGGGAGCGGTACCAGTTGCCCATAGTTCTGCAGGGATTATTGTGGCTACACCTATTCCCGCTGATGTAACTGCCGATTTTTTCAGGAAGTTTCTTCTATTTATTGTCATAGTTTAATTTTTTTTTGGATATTGGCCGGATAGTGATATTTTTAAGAATTGTTATTGCCCTTTATTCAGCTATAAAAGATCTGACAATTTCAGGTAAATTACAAAAATTATTTCAACTTCTGTCTGCTGGCATACAAGTTATTAATTTAGCACTGCCAGAGGTAATTCCGGGTATTAATGGAAACTTTTAACTATTTTGTATTTGTAATTAAATGGCCGGTATATCGGGTACCTTGATAATCGCGGGTATTCATATATTTGACAGTTTATTTTGATGACCGGATTGATGAACTAAAAATGAAAGCTAAAAAAAGTATCAGCAAAGATATTTCAACGAAACGACTGGATAGTATTCCCGAGCTGTCTGAAATGATAGATATCAATGAACTGAAAGTCTTGTTAAACGATTTCTACATCATGACGGGATTAGGCACTTCGGTAATTGATAATCACGGCAAAGTGCTTGTAGGGATTGGGCGCCAGCGTATTTGCAGGGATTTTCACTGGAAGAATTCAGCTTGCTTCTCCAACTGCAGGGAGAGTGACATAAGACTTACAAAAGGACTTCAGGCTGGTAAATTCAATATAATAAAATGTAAAAACAATATCTGGGATATTGCAACCCCCCTAACTGTTGAGGATATTCATGTCGGAAACCTGTTTATGGGACAATTTCTTTTTGATGAGGAACCGGTTGATGAGGCTGTATTCAGAAAACAGGCGGAGGAGTTTGGATTCGAAGAAAAGGATTACCTGGAAGCACTCATTGAGGTTCCCCGGATATCACGCCAGTCTGTTACCAATGCGATGAATCTGATGGTTGGCTTTGCAAATATGATATCCTGTCAGGGATTAAATAATCTAAGAATTGCAAGGTCATTAAAAGAGAAGGAGGATATTCTGAGGGAACTTCAGACAAGCC
>SKND01000207.1 GCA_007120695.1 Bacteroidales bacterium
GCATCCGGTACCTGTACAGCAGACGGCTCCTGGTAAATCAGGGCCCTTTGCTGGCTGGTCATCTCCTCAAGTGCGCCGGCAACAGGGGAGTCGGCACTGTAGTCGGTCTCCCGGGTAACCGGAGTGGTTTTAATACCCGAATCAACAACCGCACTGAATGGATTCAGGGAGGAGAGATCAAAACTGAACTCCCTTATAAAATCTGTGTTAATGGCACCCCAGCTAAGTGCAGCCAGAAGGGGAATAGTAACTGCTGCAAACCGGAGCAACCTTTTTGCCCTGTCTGAAATAGCCGGCCTCCCGGTCTCGCTGATTTTTTTATGTATCTTCCTGACGGGTTCAACATTCTCAATAGCAGGAAAACGGAAGAAAGAGAGTCCGTAAGCATCGGTCAGGAAATTGGCTGACGGATCAGGATCAAACTGCAGATTGCCGGCTTTGTCGGTTCCAAAAAGGCCGATCCCCTCGAAATGCACAACCCTGCCCTCATCAAGCCTGCGGTTCACATCATCAACGAAAGAGGTCACTATCTTTCTGACATCCACATAGTTCATCGATAACCTGGCAGACAGGTAACTGATCAGAAGGCCGTCATTATGATCGAGGCGGGCATTGAACCCGACTTCCCTGGCGGGCGGATATAAACTGTTGGTAGTCCTGTCAATCCGCGCCGACCGGTCATTGGTTACAAATCCCCCGAATCCGGGCACCACAACACAATCATGATGGTAGAGCAGGTCTCTGATATGATTTACTAGTTCCAAAACTTACGGTTTTTATTTATATAAAATCAACTGCTTTAGAAATGCAGCTTTCATAATAAGCTATCCATACAAAAGTAAAGAATAATTCCATTATTTAACCCGTGACTGACGCATTTTTTTTAACTTTGCTACCTGCCGTGAAAATAGCGGAAATCAAGTTATGGAAAAAATTCAGATGGTAGACCTTTTCGGTCAGTACAAAAAGATCAGTCATGAAATTGATGCAGCCATAAATAAAGTGATCGAATCGAGTGCCTTTATCAAGGGACCCGAGGTAATCGCTTTTCAGAGAAACCTGGCTGAATACCTCGACACAAACCATGCAATAACCTGCGGCAACGGAACAGACGCATTACAGATCGCCCTTATGGCTCTTGAGCTGGAGCCGGGAGATGAGGTTGTCACCAGCCCCTTTACCTTTATTGCCACGGTGGAGGCCATAGCGCTTCTGGGACTAAAACCGGTGTTTGCCGATGTTTGTCCCCGCTGTTTCAACATAGAAGCAGCGGAAATTGAGAAGGTGATAACCGGAAAGACCAGGGTGATCCTGCCTGTCCATCTATATGGCCAGTGCGCCAACATGGACGGTATCATGGAGATTGCCGGGAAAAATAAACTGAAAGTTATTGAAGATGCCGCCCAGGCACTGGGAAGTGCTTACAGCTTTACCGGCGGACTCACGAAAAAAGCAGGCACAATAGGTCATATAGGCTGCACAAGTTTCTTTCCGTCCAAAAACCTCGGCTGTTATGGTGACGGCGGTGCAATGCTTACCAACGATCCTGCACTGGCAGAGAAGATGCAGGCCATTACACATCACGGGTCAAAGGTCAAATATTACCACGATATGATCGGGGTCAATTCCAGGCTCGACACCATGCAGGCTGCCATTTTAGATGTCAAGCTCAGGTACCTGGATAAATACAACGATGCCAGGGCCCGTGCGGCAGAGTTCTATGACAGGTCCCTTTCGGGAATAGAAGGGCTGATCCTGCCCAAACGCAACAGGCACTCGACCCACATTTTTCATACATATACAATAAAAACCGGTATCGCCCACAGGGATCCGTTGCGTGAATACCTGAAAGAAAAGGGAATCCCTACCATGGTATACTATCCTGTTCCGATGCATCTGCAGAAAGGCTATTCATACCTGGGCCACAGCAAAGGAGATTTCCCTGTTTCGGAAGAGCTGTGTCATTCGGTACTTTCCCTGCCCATGCATACCGAACTTACGGAAGATCAGCTTGAGTATATCTGCAACTCCCTGGCCGGATACTTTAAGACCATATAGACAATGACAAAAGGAGAAAAAAACTACCAGGCACATGAAACTGCAGTGATCGATGAGGGTTGCAGCATTGGTGCCGGGACACGTATCTGGCATTTTTCACATATAATGCCGGATTGTGTGATTGGCCGGAACTGTAACCTCGGACAGAATGTGGTAGTATCGCCCGGGGTGGTTCTTGGCAATAATGTAAAGGTGCAGAACAATGTCTCCATCTATACCGGGGTGATCTGCGAAGACGATGTGTTTCTTGGTCCCTCGATGGTGTTTACCAACATTGTCAATCCGAGAAGCGCCGTGGTGAGAAAAGATCAGTATGTCAAAACTATTGTCGGAAAGGGAGCCAGCATAGGTGCAAATGCAACCATAGTCTGCGGCAACAATATAGGGTCATTTGCCTTTATAGGTGCCGGGGCGGTCATAACCAGGGAGGTTAAACCCTATGCACTCGTTGTTGGCAATCCTGCCCGGCAGGCAGGCTGGATGAGTGAATACGGACACAGGCTTGTTTTTGACGATACCGGTATTGCCGTGTGTCCTGAGAGCAAAGAGAGTTACATCCTGGAAAATGACCGGGTAACCAGGAAAGAATGATGAACAGGCCTGTTTTGGTAATTTTGATTCACCAATTTATTAATTTTGAAAATTTTAACTATACAGTAAATATATCCTGAAATACCATGTCAGAAAAACCTTTAAACTTTGCCATGATCGGTGTTGCCGGTTATATTGCCGTAAGGCACCTTCAGGCGATTAAAGAGACCGGCAACAGGCTCCTTGCCACACTCGATCCGTTTGACAGTGTCGGCACTATAGACAGCTATTTTCCGGAAGCCGACTTTTTTGTTGAATTTGAGAGGTTCGACAGGCACATCGACAAACTGAAGAGGGTAGGAACAAGTATCGATTATGTTACCATCTGCTCCCCGAATTATCTGCATGACTCACATATCCGCTTCGCAATGCGCCAGGGAGCCGATGCAATATGTGAGAAACCGGTGGTCCTGAACCCATGGAACCTCGATGCCCTCGGAGAGATAGAGAAGGAGACGGGTAAAAAGATCTACAACATATTACAGCTAAGGCTGCACCCTGCAATAATCGAACTGAAAAAGAAAGTTGAAGAGGGCCCTGAAGACAAGGTTTACGATATAGACCTTTCATATATCACCAGCCGGGGCCACTGGTACCACATATCATGGAAAGGAGACATCCAGAAGTCGGGCGGGGTGGCAACAAATATTGGTGTCCACTTCTTCGATATGCTCACCTGGATATTCGGACCGGTACAGGAAAATATAGTGCATCTGTCCGACAGCCGCCGTGCGGCCGGCTTTCTTTCGCTCGAAAAGGCAAGAGTGAGATGGCTGCTGAGCATTGATCAGGAAGATCTTCCGCCGGAGATAAAAAAACGAAACCAGCGCACATACCGTTCGGTTTCTATCGACCGGGAGGAGATTGAATTCAGTGAAGGTTTTGCCGAACTGCACACAAAGACATACAGGCAAATCCTGGCAGGTGAGGGATTCGGGCTTGAGGAGGCAAGGCGTTCCATAGAGACGGTCTATACCATCCGGAATTCAAAACCTGCAGGACTGAGGGGTGAGTACCATCCCTACCTGAAACAACTAATTAAAGATTGATGTATAACATGTTTTGCCGGATTTATTCTTTTAACAATAAACGATAAAAGGATCGCGACCGGTAGTATTGGGACAGAATCATTAATGAATTTATCAACTAATCAATAATTACTAATTATCCGTTAAATAATATGTACGAAGAACTGATTTCAAAAAAAAAGAAGATCTCGCTGATCGGACTGGGTTATGTGGGCCTGCCAATTGCACTGGAGTTTGCAAAAAAGGTGCCGGTGGTCGGGTTTGATATCAAGCCCGAACGTATTGAAATGATGAAAAACAGGATAGACCCGAGCCGTGAACTCGATCCGTCGGCCTTTGAAGGATGCGACATATTCTTCACCGCCAATCCCGAAGATCTCAGGGAAGCTGATTTCCACATCGTGGCAGTACCCACACCTATAGACGATCATAATCTGCCCGATCTCACTCCTGTCCTTAAGGCATCGGAAAAAGTAGGGAAGATCCTGAAAAAAGGTGATTACGTGATATATGAATCGACGGTGTACCCCGGATGTACAGAAGAAGACTGTATTCCCGTGCTTGAACAGCACAGCGGACTGAAATTCAATGCCGATTTCAAGGTGGGATTCTCACCCGAGAGGATAAACCCTGGTGATAAGGAGCATACACTTACAAAAATAGTAAAAGTGGTTTCCGGCTGCGATGATGAGTCACTCTATAACATTGCAAAAACCTATGAGCTGATTATTGAGGCGGGAGTGCACAGGGCAAGCTCTATAAAGGTTGCCGAAGCGGCAAAAATAATCGAGAATACACAGAGGGATATAAACATCGCCTTTATGAATGAACTATCGATGATCTTTAACAAGATGGATATAAACACCCATGAGGTACTGGAAGCAGCAGGCACAAAATGGAATTTCCTCAGGTTCTATCCCGGACTGGTGGGGGGGCACTGTATAGGCGTTGATCCATATTACCTTACATACAAGGCCAAGGAGTTCGGATATCACGCACAGATAATCAATGCCGGCCGCTATATTAATGACTCGATGGGCAGGTATATTGCCAGGCAGACACTCAAAAGGCTCAGCTCACTCGACAAGAATATCAAAGAGACCCGGATACTGATCATGGGCGTTACCTTCAAGGAGAATGTGAGTGATATCAGGAACTCCAAGGTGGCCGATGTATACAACGAGTTAAAAGCATACGGGATTAAAAATATCGACGTTGTAGATCCCCATGCTTCGTCAGAAGAAGTATTGGAAGAGTATGGCTTCGGACTGAAGGAGGAGCCCTCGGAGAAATATGATGCCATAATAATTGCTGTTAACCATCAGAAATACCTTGATATGTCGCTCGGCGATTTTAAATCGCTGATTAACAGCACTGCAGTTATCATTGACGTAAAAAGCATTTACAGGGATCTGTTTTCGCAGCAGCAGGACGGAATTTCGTACTGGAGTCTGTAATAAAGAATATAATATGGACACTATACTAGTCACAGGCGGAACGGGATATATAGGATCTCACACGGTTGTTGAGCTGATAAACGAAGGATACAGGGTGGTGATTGCCGACAACCTGTCAAACTCCGATATAGGTGTGCTCGACGGAATCGAAGCTATAACAGGTGTGAGACCCGGTTTTGAGAAGATTGATCTTTGTGACGGCACAGCGCTGAGGGAGTTTAGCCTCAGGCACAGTGAGATAAAGGCGGTTATCCACTTTGCAGCCTCCAAGGCCGTTGGCGAATCTGTCGAAGAACCTCTCCTGTACTATCGTAACAACCTTGTTTCGCTTATGAACCTGCTGGAAGAGATGCAGCAGAGGTCAGTCAGCAACCTGGTTTTTTCCTCCTCCTGTACCGTTTACGGGCAACCCGACAAGCTGCCGGTAACAGAATCGGCCCCGGTAAAAAAAGCGGAATCACCTTACGGAAATACCAAGAAGATATCGGAAGACATAATATCAGACTGCATAAAATCAAATTCGTCTCTTAAATCAATTTCGCTCAGATATTTCAACCCTATAGGGGCGCATCCTTCGGCGCTGATCGGCGAACTTCCCAGGGGGGTTCCCGATAACCTTGTCCCATTTATTACACAAACTGCCTCGGGACTGCGAAAAGAGCTTAAGGTTTTCGGAAATGACTATAATACTCCCGACGGCTCCTGCATAAGAGACTACATTAATGTAACTGATCTGGCCAGGGCTCACGTGGTAGCAATTAAAAGACTGCTGGAGAACAAAAGCAGAGAGAATTACGAAGTGTTTAACCTTGGTACGGGTAGAGGTGTATCGGTGCTTGAAATGATCAGAACTTTCGAAAAGGTCAACTCATTAAAGTTAAACTACAGTATTACAAGCAGAAGACCAGGAGATATTGAGCAGGTCTGGGCAGACACCACCCTGGCAAACAGGGAGCTAGGCTGGAAGGCAGAAAGCAACCTCGAAGAGACCCTGGTCTCGGCATGGAAATGGGAGCAAAATTATCGTAACAAACAAAAATGAAACAAAAAACAGTACTGATAACGGGAGGTGCCGGGTTTATTGGCTCGCATGTAGTCAGGCGGTTTGTGAAGTCATATCCTGATTACAGGATAGTCAACCTTGACAAACTTACTTATGCCGGTAACCTTGATAATCTGAGTGATGTCGACCAATACAGGAATTACGGTTTTGTAAAGGGAGATATAACAGATGCCTGCTTTATAGATGAGTTGTTTGAGAACCATTCATTCGATGCAGTTATCCACCTGGCAGCCGAATCTCATGTTGACAGGTCAATCAGCGGACCAATGGAGTTTATCAGCGCAAATATAATAGGTACTGTCAACCTGCTGAATGCTGCAAGGGACAATTGGGACGGCAATATGGGGGAGAAACTTTTCTGCCACATATCAACCGATGAGGTGTACGGCTCTCTCGGCGATAATGGATTATTTACAGAAGAGACTGCATACGATCCCCGCAGCCCTTACTCCGCATCCAAAGCCGGCTCCGATCACATGGTAAGGGCCTGGCATCACACATATGGTATGCCGGTTATAATCTCAAACTGCTCCAACAACTACGGTCCCAACCAGTTTCCTGAAAAACTTATACCGCTTGCAATCAACAACCTGAAGAATGGTCAGCAAGTGCCCGTTTACGGGAAGGGTGAAAATATAAGAGACTGGCTGTATGTGGAGGATCATGCAGCTGCAATAGATTTGCTATTCCATAACGGCATAACAGGAGAGACCTATAATGTTGGAGGGAATAACGAATGGAGAAATATTGACCTCATAAGAATGCTTTGCGAAATAATGGATAAAAAACTGGACCGTGTGCCGGGAACATCTTCAGATCTGATTACTTTTGTCAAAGACCGGGCAGGTCATGACCTACGGTACGCCATAGATAATACAAAAATTACCACAGAGCTGGGATGGAAACCATCGGTTAGCTTTGAGCAGGGTCTGGAGAGGACGGTGGACTGGTACCTTGAGAATGAGAAGTGGCTGAAGGCCGTGTTAAGCGGCGAGTATAAATCTTATTACAATAAACAATACAGGGAGCGCTGACAA
>SKND01000434.1 GCA_007120695.1 Bacteroidales bacterium
ACTATAAACAAAAGCACAATACCGCCCAAAAACACCAATAATAGTCTGAATGGCTGAAATTCTTTCATAAACCGTGATGACAGTTTCCTGTTGTATTATAATTTACCAATACCTGCAACGGCATCCTGCAAAGATAATTATCCATACTGATAAGTTTCCCGGGGCGGCCGGATACTGCATGTCACCACAAATTAAAAGTTTTAGTTTCCGGGCAAAGCAAATTGCTTTAAGCCCTCCGGGATATTATCATAGCTATACGAAACTGCCGGCACAATAGTGTTTTGTCCGTTCCTTTCAAGAATATCAATTCCTCCCCCTGCAGAGAGAAAAAACTGCACAAAAGTCTCCGCCAATTCAGGATTCTTACTTTTCAGCGGGATGGTTATGCCGTAAACCATTGCTTCACCCCTCTCTGTAAATCTCTCTCCCGGAGCGCCTCCCCTTACCCTGGTTGTTGCCCTGCCATACCAGTCGTTCAATTCAGGCAGGCTAAGATTCAATTCATCAGGTAATTTAACAAATTTAAGGTTGTGTTGTTCGGCAACCGACCGGTAAAGGAATATATAGTCGAGTGCATTGCTTTCCAGTAATGCAATCAGATCGGTCTCTTTAGGACGTATCATGTTTTTATGACGCTCCAGGATGCTTGAAGCCAGACCCGTATCGCTATAATAGATCCCCGCGAGTTCTGACACCAGAACCGCTCTTACCCCGCAAGGGTCTGAATCGGGATCGGATCTGCCATAAACAACATCTTCCCTGAGCAGGATTTTATACCAGTTTGAAGCATTTATCTCATCTGCATACCTTGATCTATGAGTATACACAATTGCCATCTCATTCCCGGCAAAAGAGATATTCCAAAGTGCATGCCCCGGAATCAGAAAGCGATCTATCACCCTGTAGTCGGCCGAAATAAAAATATCACAGGGCACATCAAGATCACTAACCCTTCTTGCACCGGCTTTACTTCCCCAGGCCTCCCTCAGTATCCTGACTCCCGGATTTGCTGTCTCAAATGAATCTGCCGCTTCGGCCACCGGTACAGAGAGACTGCCGGCGTGTATTATGCGCAGTGTATTCTCCGAATGCCCGCAGGAAGCTATTATTCCTAAACCTGCAAGAATCAGAAACAGCAGGAACGTAAATCTTATTTCACAAACAGTTTGCCACATTTAATATGTGGTTATCTACCTGTAAAAACACCGGTAGGTAGTATCTTCTTTTACCCTGACCCTGAAATCAACCCCGGCCGGAACAATGAAGGTTTCGAACTCCATGAAAATTTTCCATATATCCTCACCGGGTAACAGCACATCCATCCTGCCTGAAGTAACTGTCATGTGTTCGACTGATGAAGTACCGAAGGTATACTCTCCTTTAGCCATTACCCCAATTGTTGCGGGTCCTTCAGGAGTGTCAAAGGCAACTGATTTTACCCTGCCGTCAAAATATTCATTGGTTTTAAACATAACAGTTGAGTTGGTTAAATAAAATATGACCGACCAGAATAATGATTAACAGCATATGATCAGTCCTCCTGATGATCCTTTACCAGTTCAATCACTTCGGGAAGATCCATGCCAAGTTTTTCCAGATGTTCAATTTTCGGCACACCGTTTTTGGTCCATCCCCTTCTCAGATATACCGCATCCAGAAGCTGTTCATACCTGTCTTCACGATATTTGCGGTGCATCGCGATTTTCTCTTCTGTTGATTTTCCTGCAGGATCAATATTCATTAACTCCTTTAGCTGCTTATCGTAACGCTCCTGCCTCGATTCATATTCTTCAGCAGTTACAGGCCCTGCTGCCCGGTATGGCTGCGCATCGTACTTCCGGGTACCAAAACCGCGACGCAGGTTAAAGATGCGCTGGTAGTTGTAAACCCGCTCAGTCTGCCGCATCAGCTCTTCCTTATCAAAAGGCTTCCCTGTAACGGCCTTATATATAGCTATATAGTTGTCAACGTGTTCAGGCACCTTGGCCGGCTCATCAGTTTCGGCATTACCTTCAGGCTCAACGTCATTCCAGGGCAGCTTGCACAAGCCAACAAGTCCGAACCAGGTACGGAACATGGGGAAATAATGGAGTGCTTCGGCTTTATCTTCAAATGTGGGTATCTGGTTATTCACCATGTCCATAAATATCAGCCAGGCCTCATCATGCTGCGGCCCTTTGTTGGTCATTGCATAACCGCCCTGCTGGGCGAGTGATTCCTTCGACATGTACTGCGAATATTCAAGGCCCTTGTTCTCCATTGCAATATCCTGCATAAAAGCGGGATCGCCCCAGCCTTTTTCGGCAAACATCTCCTTCATCTTCCTAACTCCCATACCGGCAATTTTACCGAAACCCTCACCTTTGGCAAGTTGATGCAGAAGTTGCATGGCTGTATCGGCATTGCCAAAATTCATCTTCAGTCCGCCGGTACGCTCCTCGTTCAGAATGCCATTTTCAAAACAATCCATCACGAAGCCAACAACTGTACCCCAGGTTATGGTGCAGATGCCGTATGTATCGCAATAGAAATTGGACTCAAGAGTAAAATCAGGATTAAAAATTCCCAGGTTTGTACCCAGTGAGGCAGCAGTCTCATATTCCGGTCCGTCGACAATAACCTTTTGTCCCGCATAAGGACCCGTGCGCAGCTCATAATTGTCAACACCCTTTGAACAGGACATATTGCACCCTATCCAGCAGCCATCGGGTATACCCTGTGTGAAAAGGGACTTGTATACATCGGAGTGGATGTTTACGGCATCCGGATGTGACCCGAACTTAAAATTGTTAACGGGTATAAGATCATAATCGTTCATTATATTTGACAGGTGAACAGTACCCTTGGTCCTCATTTCCGCCTGCTCATCATCGAAACGGCGCATCTCCTCGTTAAACCGCCTTCCGCGTTCGCGAATAGCGGCAAGGTCCACCACATTGTTAGCGTTACCCTTAATACCGGGGACTTTTGCCACTAATGCTTTTACACGCTTATCGCGGAAAACGGTACCTATACCACCTCTTCCGGCCTGCTTTACTCTTATAGCTTTTCTTTTCGGATCATAGAAAGTGAAGTTCAGCATTCCAATCAGCGAGTGCTCTGCTGCCGCTCCGGTGGAAACTATACCTATATTCTTTTTTTCCTTTTCATTTTCGGCAAACATTTCGGTAAGCTGCTCGGCAAGAACATGTGTATCAACAGCCTCTTTAGGCGCTTCAAATATCTCAACCCTGCCTTTTATGCCGTCAATATAAATAATAACATCATTTTCAGCCTTTCCCTGAAGCTCAAAAGCGTCGAATCCTGAAAATTTCAGGAACGGTCCAAAAAACCCACCTACATTACTGTCCATTACCGAACCTGTCTGCGGCGACAGGGAAACAACCAAAGATTTGCCGGCACCCGAATACTGGGTAATACCACAAATGGGTCCGCCACTTATGATGATCTCATTTTCCGGGTCATTCCATTTGGTGTCGGGTTTAGTCGCATCCCATAGCAACTTGAGGCCATATCCCTTGCCCCCTATAAATTTCTCCTTCATCAGTGGATCAACATCCTTCTCACTGATCACATTTTCACTCAGGTTAACATAGAGGATTTTGTCAGTGTACCCCTTATCAAGCGGAGTAATCGGGTAATCGAATCCCGCAAGTAACTTGTGACTTTTTTTCAGTTCCAGAACATCCATAAAATATATTTTTTCGTGAGTGATTATACTCCAGTTTTAATTGTTAAAATTATTGCAATGGCAATTCCTTTCAAATGATTATTATCATAAGGCTTACCTGCTTAAAAACAGAAACTGAACTAGTTTGCAAGGCCATGCATAAATGTATTATTTCCCTGTCTGACCGGCACTCCTGCAGGCTCCCAAGGGGTATTAAAAACTCCTGTAAGCCCCTTTAGGTAGATAAAAAACTCCAGGTTTTGAACCCTGAGAGTAAATTTATTATTTTTGGTGGCAAAAGTCCCCCAATATGATAAATTTAGACTTTGAAGAGATCAGGACAAGACTGGCTGACAAATCAGTTGGAATTGCAGGTGCCGGGGGACTGGGTTCCAACTGTGCAGTTGCACTTGCCAGGGTGGGAATAGGCAGGCTGGTAATAGCCGACTTCGATGTGGTTAGCGAAGGAAACCTGAACAGGCAGTATTATTTTAAAGACCAGGTGGGCAGAAAAAAAATCGATGCACTCAGGGAAAATATAGCAAAGATAAATCCGGAAATAGATGTGGAGATTCATGATCTAAGGCTTGATCCGGACAATATACCACACATATTCGGGAACTGCCAGATTATTGTCGAGGCTTTTGACCTGGCAGGAATGAAAAAAATGATAGCAGAGACGGTAATAGAAAAAATGCCGGGCAAATACCTTGTTATGGGAATGGGTCTGGCCGGATTCGGGAATAATGAGGCAATAAATACCGTTAAGATTGATAATATATATGTTTGTGGCGACCTGGAAAATGAAACCAGCGAACAGCTGCCACCTCTGGCACCAAGGGTGGGGATTGTTGCAAATATGCAGGCTAACCAGGTTTTGGAACTGCTTTTATCAAAACAGGAATAGGGAAGCCTGCCGGCCTTCATCCTTACTTAGAGCATCAGCAAGCGGCAGTCATTAGTTTTTTCAGAACGACATAATAATTGAACGGGTATGAAAATAATACTGAACAACAGGCAGGAAGAATTTGACAAAGAGAGTATGACCATCAGGGAACTGCTTGATGAAAAAAACTTCACTTTCAAGATGGTGGTTATAAAGATCAACAACAAACTTGTCAGAAAGGAGCATTACGATACCTCCCTTGTTCGTGACGGAGACGATGTAAGTGTGTTGCACCTTATATCGGGCGGATGAGAGTAACGGTCATCATAGTGTTTCTCCTTACCATCCTCGGCTCCTGCAAAGAAGCTCAGGATGGTCCCGAATTTATTCTGAGGTTCGGACACCAGGCAAACGAACAGGATGTATGGCACAGATCGGCTCTCCATTTTGTCCGGACCCTTGACTCACTGTCGGAGGGTCGTATTGAAACGCTGATTTATCCATCCGAACAGCTGGGTGGGGAACTTGATATGATCAGGAGCATACGGGCAGGTATTGTTGAGATGACAATAACTGCCGAAAGCATGCAAAACTGGGCAGGGATAACTGCCTTCCTTGCCGTTCCATACCTGATAAGAGACTCCGATCATCTCAGATTGGTAGTTGAGGGGGAGATCGGCGAAGAAATTGCATCAGAGATGATCAGCTCAATAGGACTGAGGCCGATTTGTTATTTTGAAAGAGGCCCGCGTCACCTGACATCCAACCGGCCTGTCCTTTCGCCTGACGACCTGGGAGGCATGGTTTTAAGGGTTCCTAACGTTCCCCTATTTGTAAGGGTATGGCAGGCACTTGGTGCAAAGCCGACACCGATGACCTTTTCGGAGGTATTTACGGCGCTCCAGCAGGGGACGGTGGAGGCACAGGAGAATCCGTTTGCACTTATTTACAGTGCCGGCTTTTACGAGGTGCAGAGATACCTGAACCTTACCGGCCATGTAACGGGATGGACCTACGTTGTGATAGGTGAGAATCAGTTCAGGGCCCTGCCTGCTGACCTCAGGCAAAAGGTTCTCGAAGCGGGCAGGTCAATGCAGGAATATCACAAGAATGAATTCAGGCTGCAGGAGGAACTTCTCAGAAATCAACTTGAAGAGAGGGGAATGATCTTTACCCAACCAGACAGGGAGGTCTTCAGGGAAATGGCTGAAGCCGCGGTACTTGACATCCTTCCTGAAGAATACCAGCCACTTTACCATAAAATAACCAATATCAAAAGTGATGGCGATCAGGAACCATGATTCATGCACATCCAAAATTTTCCATATATTACGGTGTCAAACAGACCATTAACAAGTGTTATCAGAAATGAGGACCGGCACTATTTATAAACTGCTTGCCACAGGGGCTTTGATCAGCCTTTTATCAATGATAATCGTGGTAGGCCTGCAGATATTCACCAGGTTCTTTATGGAGAGCTCCCCCCACTGGACCGAAGAGGCTGCCAGGATTTTCTTCATCTATTCGGTTGCTTTCGGAACAGCAGCCGGGCTAAGGAACGGCGACTTCATTAAACTCAACCTCATCGGCAAATATCTCTCCCCTTTTGCTGGAAGATCGCTGCAGTTATTCACCGACATTGTTATCATGGCATTTTCAGTCATACTCATCATAAGCAGTATCAGTTTTGTCGAACTGGGACTGGATGAGCAATCACCCGCTCTTGAGATCCCGATGGGATTCATTTTTTTCAGTATTGTAATCATCGGTCTTGCAATATTTATATTCACCCTTGAAGCCCTGTATAATTCACTGAAAGGCAATAATCACAGAAAATCATGATCTGGCTGCTGTTCCTCCTGTTTTTCCTTCTGCTTTTCCTCCGCTTCCCCATAGCCTTTGCACTCGCAATATCAACGCTCACCTATATACTGTTTGAGGGGTATCCCCTGGTCATCGTACCCCTTAAAATGTATTCGGGAATTGATGTATTTGTACTTCTGAGTATACCCGGTTTTATACTGGCAGGAAACCTGATGAACAGCTGCGGGATGACCGACAGGATAATAAGGTTCTGCAACGATATTGTAGGCCATATCAGGGGAGGGCTCTCCCTGGCAAATATAGGGGCGTCAATGATCTTTTCGGGTATATCGGGTACGGCAATTTCAGATACTGCATCAATAGGTTCGGTTATGATCCCTGCCATGAAAAAAGAGGGATATGATGCTGATTTCGCATGCGCCGTCACTGCCTCTTCATCGACAATCGGTCCCATCATACCGCCCAGTTTGCCCATGATAATAGCAGGATCACTTACAGGACTGTCAATCGGCAAGCTTTTTCTTGCAGGGGCAGTTCCAGGTATTATGTTAGCGGCCGGGTTTATGATCGTTTCCTATACAATCTCAAAAAGAAAGAATCACCCCAAACAACCCAGGGCAACCTGGAGAAGCCGCGGAAAGAGTCTGATCCATGCATTCTGGGCGTTGCTTATGACTTTCCTGATACTGTTCGGGATAATAGGGGGCGCATTTACACCCACCGAAGCATCAGTTGTTGCGGTGCTTTATGCATTGCTGATAGGAGTTTTATTTTACAAAACACTTTCGTGGAAAAATATAACCACCGTTATGACCAGCTCCGCCGGAACAAC
>SKND01000202.1 GCA_007120695.1 Bacteroidales bacterium
AATTATCGGTTATGAGTTTATAATCCCCGCTGGGGCAGGTATTAGCACCTTTTCTCCGGAAAGAGGGTTGCTAGAGCTTCATTGAGCCTGTTCTCTCAGCTCTTCTTTATAAATCAAACCCCTGTAAAGTGGGAATGAATTAATTTCATGCAAAATTAACTCTTTTTTAAATAATTCAAAACAGATCGTAAAAAATCAGCAGGTTTTCCTTTGGCTCTTTATGACACAACCAACACAAATAACTTCTTCAATAATCTATATATAAGCGATATACACAATCGGGTCAAAATAGCATCAAAATAGCCGTATGCAATCCGGAAGCCTAAACTTTATGTAAATATCCATGTCCGTTGCCGGAAATGAGCGCCGTTTCATCATCTTCATGGTATTGCTTTCCGTTTATCACAGTATTGCCTGAAATATATACTTTACCGGCTTTTTCACGAAGGTTGAAGTTCAGGGTCATCGACTCTGCATAGGCACCACAGGAGAGTATTTCAAGCATGTCTCCTCTTTTTGTAACCGGAAGCTCCGTATCCCTTGCAAAAACATCGGTCGACTCGCAAACAGGCCCTACTACATCATATGTTTCCGGCTCGCCGGAGGAGCTGATATTTTTGATGGCGTGCACTGCCTGGTATAATGAGGGTCTCATAAGTTCTGTCATACCTGCATCGGTAATCACAAATTTCCGGCCGATGCCCTGTTTTGTGTAGAGTACTTTTGTTACGATCCTGCCGCACTGCCCGACAAGACTTCGTCCGAGTTCGAAATGCACCTCTGTTCCCACTGGCAACCTCAGATTCTCTGAAAAAAGGCTAAAAAAAGATCTAAAATCAGGTACGGGATTTCCTTCTGGATTATTATAGTCTATGCCGTATCCGCCACCCAGGTTCAGCACATATCCGCCATAACCTTCAATATCATATTCATGCCAGATGGCGTTAACCCTTTCGCACAGATTCCTGTATGGTTCGAGAGATGAGATCTGCGATCCGATATGAAAATGAAGTCCCGTAAAATCGAGGTTTTCTGAGGTGCTGCAAATGTTGAGCGCAGACTTTAAATGGGGCATACTGATACCGAATTTGTTTTCATCCAGTCCGGTGGTTATATTCCGGTGTGTCCCGGCCTCAACAGAAGGGTTTACCCTCAGGGCAATCCTGGCTATTTTTCCGGACCTCGCTGCTATTTCGTCGATTACCTGCAGTTCTTCAACGGATTCACAATTCAGGCAAAAGATATCTTTCTCCAGTGCAAGGGAAATCTCTTCATCGGTTTTCCCGACTCCTGCAAATACAATACCCTGCGCAGGGAACCCGAGTTCAAGCGATCTCTGTACTTCATTGCCGCTTACACAATCAGCACCTAAGCCCCTGTCCCTTATTATACCTGCAATAACGGGATCATGGTTGGCTTTGATAGCATAATGTATGGTATAGCCATACCTGTTCGCTTCCGCGGAAGCAAAATCAACCGTCTCTTTTAACAGATCAAGATCATAACGGTAGTAGGGTGTTCTTATACTTGCTAAATCAGCCATGAATAGAATTTTTTTCAATATTTACGCCGGCGGAATTTTTGCCTGCGGGGTCTTCAAACAGAAATTTATTCAGTGAGCGGAGAATCTCCTTCACCTCCTCTTCAGGCACAACAATACTTATATTATTCCTGCTCCCTCCAAAGGAGATCATTTTGACATGATAATGCCGCAATGAATCGAGTATCCTTACCGCGCGGTCCTGGTGCTGTTCAAGAATGTCCCCTACAACACAAACGATGGCCTGTCGCGTTTCTATCATTACAGAACCGAGCTTTTCCAGCTCTTTCCCAAGCTCCTTTATATGACAGGGATTGTCGATCGTTACCGAAACCGCTACCTCAGAGGTGGTTATAACATCGATCGGGGTTTTATACTGTTCAAAAATAGCAAATATCCGGTTTAGAAACCCATATGCATTTAGCATCCTGTCCGACCGGACCCTTATTATTGTTATTCCCTCTTTTGCAGCTACGGCGGTAACCCCCTTCCGTCTTACATCCGAACGTATAACCGTACCGGAAGCTTCAGGTTCGAGAGTATTCTTAAGCCGGATCGGTATGTTGTTGCTGCTTGCAGGCCATACACATGAGGGATGCAGAATTTTTGCACCGAAGTATGCAAGCTCTGCAGCCTCATCGAACGATAACTCCCTGATCGGATAGGTCTTCTCCACAATCCGCGGATCGTTATTCCTTACCCCGTCAATATCGGTCCATATCTCGATAATATCAGCCCCCAGGGCTGCCCCGGCAAGAGTTGCCGTATAATCACTTCCTCCTCTTTTCAGATTGCTGGTATTACCTTCGTGGTCCAGACATATGTACCCCTGTGTCAGATACCTGCCACCCCTGTCATTACCCAGAACCTGGCCGAGCCGGCTTCTTATATCTTTTACGGAAGGTTCACCGTCATCACCTGTCTGCATAAAACCGAGGGCATTCAACCACTCGACCTTTATCCCGGCCGAATTGAGGTAGAGAGCAATTATTTCAGACGTTATCAGCTCGCCCTGTGCAAGAAGCCAGTTCTCATCATTCTGGTGGAATTCATTGCTGATCCGTCTCCTTATCAGGTCAAAGTTCTCTTTAACCTTACCGGTAGAAGCAATCAGAGTGTCACTGTCGCTGAAAAGGTCATAACAGGTTCTCTCAAAATGGCTGGCAAGACCGTCAAGAAGGTCGTCAGCCTCCTCAATCATCGAACTTTTCCATAATGAAGCAATGTCAACCAGTGTATTTGTAACACCGCTCATTGCAGAGCATACAACAAAACAGTCATTGTTTTTTTCTATCAATCCCGCAACATTCCTGATCCTGTCGGCGCTACCGAGGGAAGTCCCTCCAAATTTCATTACAATCATCGAAAAAATAAGTTAAAGTGTGGTTACCATTATTCCCTGACAATAACAGATGCCCTGGAATATTTCTATGCAAAGAAACTAAAGAAGTCGGGATATGTAAAATTTAAGAGGTATTTAAACAATTTTGTAACGGAATGTTAAAATTTAAACAGGATACAAATACAGATGCAGAATATGTCACGGAATGCCGGTAAAAATAAAAAACCTGTTGTGCAAACAAACAATATCCGGCTGACATGGCAATAATCAAAAACCCGGTTGTGCAAACAAACAATATCCGGCTGACATGGCAATAATCAAAAACCCGGTTGTGCAAACTAATCACAACCGGCTAACCTGGAAAAGATTCGTGCAAGAAGTGGGCATAAAAGGCCAGGTGCTTATTAAAGAGAGTGTGATGAGATCAGTTTGATGAGATCAGTTTATTGAGATCAGTTTATTGAAATCAGTTTAATCCGTCTGCTATCAGTTCATTGCCCACAAACTTAAAATCATTATGATTTTCGGGTTCGGTAAGGTATACAAGTTCACCCTCTTCCAGTCCCTGCTCAATAATTATATAGTTATCATTTGCAGGGCCGGGGACGACAATCTGCCTTGTTCCGTCATTCCGGTATACAAAAGAAACACCTTCCTGCTGATGAACCGCAGCCATCGGGACAAAATGAACATCATCATAAGAGGCTGTAACAATTACATTACTGGTTGTCATTGCCGGACGGAGTATATTGTCAATCTGGTCGACCTTGACCATAACCTCGAACACCTTGGCATCCATATTGGGCAATTCCTGTCCTACATTTGCCACCTCAACCACACTGCCTGTGTAGCTTCTTTCAGGATATGCATCTATGCCTATCCTCACGGTCTGGCCGACTGAAACAATATCAACATCAATTTCATTTACAAAAGCTCTCGATACAAGTGATCTCAGATCGGGTATCACTGCTACAGTAAGATCCCGGGAATGCACATTTGACCCGACAGACCTCTTTTCTCCGCTCCACTCCCTGTGGTACATAATCATTCCCGCACCGGGGGAGGTAATTACAAATTTATCCATAATATTATCAAGCGCTTCGTACCGCCTTATCCGCCTTTCAAGATCCAGCTCAGCTTCCCTCACTATCTCGACTGCTTCAAGTTCATAGAGAACATAATTCTCCCTTGCCTGGCGGAAATCCATTTTGGCTTTCTCAAGATTAATTTCTGCCTGCCTTATGGTTGCAGGTGGTTCATATGTCGATTGTTCAAGAACCAGTCTCATCTCCTCTACAGAATGTTCAAGGTTTATTAGTTCATCGCGCAGGTTGCTCAGCCTGATTGTTGTATCGAGAATAGTTGCATTGTACTGTGCCTCTTCGCTTAACATCTGGTCCTGAAGATCGGCAAGTGAAAGCTCAGCCTCAGTCCTGTCAAGTGTTGCTACCCAGTCTCCTTCCTCTACCTCAGTGCCTTCGGGTATAAGGTCCTGTATCGGAACACTCCTCAGCCTGATATTGCGGCTCTGCAGTTCACCGGGTGCATTGATGCTTACAGAATTCTCAGCTTCCAGTTCCCCGGTAACGGGAACCAGAATCTCAAACTTACCCCGCTCAACAATATGGTAGGGATAATCGTCTGTCTCCTTGCTGGTAAATATAAAGGCTAACAGTATAATAGCAAAAACCACCCCGGATCCGGTTAGAATTTTTTGTGTAAGATTCATTTTTTCTATTTAATTATGATCCCCATGCATATTGACCTTCGGTCGCAGACGATACTTCGCTCTATAGGTCGCAGTGATAATCAGTTGTAAAATTAAGAAAATGACAGGAAAATCTCTGTTAACCCCCTGTTAAAGGCTGTTAAAAGCTGTTAAACCGGGGTTAAACCGGCCTGTTCACCGCTCTTATCGGGTGTTGGCTCTTTCTGCCCTCAGTTTTTTATACTCCAGCCAGTTAAAAGTTTCCAGAAACCTGAAAGCTTCCCTGGCACCAAGAATAAAAAGATCTACCTGCTTCTCTTTAGACATATTGAAGTCCAACCAGTTAAAACTGGTGTCTGCATCAAGGTGGCAGATCAGTCTGTTATAGTCCGGGTTCTTCCTGAGGAACTCATAGTCATGAAGCTGCCTCATCGTGCCTATCATGGCCCCTGTCATATCACCTAACCGGTCTGTTTTGCTGTAGTTGCCCCGCCATGTACTCAGTTTTACCCCGAAAGTAGGTTTTTTGGGTATGCCGCGACTCATATGAAAAGCATTTATGGGAAAATTGGAAAGAATACCTCCGTCGACAAAACGAACAACATCAGGAATCTTCCCGTAATATGCGGCATGTCTCCGCCACCGGGTCTCTTCCTTAGGTAATCCGGGGTCTTCATACTTTCCTGAATCGGGAATATTCCTGACCTGGAAAGGGAAAAAGAAGAAAGGGATGGACATCGAAGCCCTTACAAATTTTGAAGGACTGACAGATTCCGGATCGGACCAGTAAAGTTCTGCCATTTCCGGAAACACTATTTTGCTCTTAGTCGTAATATCAGAAGCAATTATCTGTATATCTGCCTTCCTGGTAATTACAGAATTGCCGTCACTCCTGTCAAAAAGAGGTGGTAATACCGATCTAAATTCTCTGAGATCGGACCAGGTAGTAATACCTGATTCCCCAAGTACCTTGCCTATCCAGCTCTCAAAAGCATCTCCGGGATTGATGCCCAGGTAATTTGTCAGAGCCCGCCAGATACCTACGGAATTAAGTAGTATATAAAAAAACAGGCAGGGCCGGTCTTCTATATACCTCTGGATCAACTTCTTGATGCGCGGATTGCCATCTACAAAGTCAAACAGGTCCATGTCTCCCATGACCTTTAGGATCTTTTCTGTAACAGGCTCTCCTATCGGCGACATTGAGGCGATCAACAATGTATTAATTGCACCTGCAGAGGTGCCGGCCAGGCTAAAAAACCTGATTCCTGCCTTTTCAAGGATATATGTATAGCCTGAAAGAGCTATACCAAGAACACCTCCCCCTTCCTGCACCAGGTCAACATACTGGTTTCCTTTCTGGTCGACAACATCAGAATAGTGCTTCCTGTTAAGCCCCTTTTCCCTAATATCATCAACCAGCCTGAGAATTTCAGGATTTGTAACAAATATCTCCATAGCTTGAGTTTGTAACGAATAACAAGCCAACCTCCTGCTATGAGCCGAGAAATTTAAAAAGCTGATGAACCAGAAATGCCGGCCATACAAGGGCTTTCAGAAATCCAACAACTCCGGCAAGGATTCCGGCAGACTGAGAAATGAAGTATACTGCGGCCCCTATCAGGCCCAGGCCGTATACAGCCCCGCCGGCATTGTTACAATTAATCTCTTTCGCCATGTTTTATCGTATTAAATTCAACAATCCCTTCACAAGTAAATATGAATATTAAAACAATCATACCCCGTCGGCAACGATCATTCTTGTATTGGCGGCACGCTGCCTGATAATTTTTGCAGTGGTGTAAAGATCTGAATTCCACCACTCCTTTGCCTTTTCAAGAGTAGGAAATTCCAGTAACACAAGCCTTTCAGGTTTCCAGTCCCCTTCAAGATTCTCAACCGTGCCACCCCTTGAGAGGAATTTACCCCCAAAGGCTGCTACAGCTGCCGGAGTATGCTTTTTATATTCTTCATATTCTGAAGGGTCGGTAATTTCAACATCAACTATCACATAGGCTGCCATAATAATTCGTATTTAAGATTTATAAAATGTAATAATATCAAAAATAACCCCTAATTTTGATAATCACATACTGTAAATGATAAATTTCCTGATATGGGCAAAGCAATAGTGAAATTAAACATATCAACATACGCTATAGAGGAATATGTAGTGGAGGTCCCCTGTAAAAAAGATGATGTTGAAGAGATAATAATCTCCAATGCCTGGAAAATCCTAAAGGAGCAGGAGGGCGGTTCGCTTCCTTACGGTGCCAGGAAGGCCGAAATCCTAAAACGCACCGACTGAACCGGGTCAGAAAACATTTCTGACCTGATTTGCACCAAACAATATAACATAAAAAATATTCCAAATAACGTCAGGCAGATGAAGAATTCCGGGACCTTTTATACCGGCTTGTTCAGACAAGTGAAGAATTCCGGGACCTTTTATACCGGCTTGTTCAGACAAGTGAAGAATTCCGGGACCTTTTATACCGGACTGTGATTGATAACCTCAGCCCTGATCCACTCCATAAATTCATCCAGTCCGTGATCTTTCCGGCATGATATCTCGAACAACGGAACTC
>SKND01000222.1 GCA_007120695.1 Bacteroidales bacterium
AGTCCCCCGAAACCAAGCTCCTCCTTAAGGAGATCTGTGATGATCTCTTTGCTGGCGTGCACTGATATGTTGTTTACAAGCCCCGAGTTAAGCATGATGGTATGGGCGCCTGCATCTATCGCTGCCTGGAAAGGGTGCAGATGCTTATCCCTGAGGTCTATCTCCGGGATGTAAACGGGAGTACGGTCCTTTCCTGAGAATGGCATCGAATAGCCGTAGAAATGCTTGGGGCAGGATGCCAACCTGAACGGATCAGAAATATCATTGTCTTTACCCTCGTAACCGTTGATCATTGCTATTCCCATTACCTTCGTAAGATATGGGTCCTCGCCGAATGTTTCCCACTGTCTTGCCCACCTGGGGTCAGAGCCCAGATCGAGTACGGGCGAAAAGTTCCATGGAATTCCCGCTGCACGGGTTTCATATGCGGTTATTGCCGCAGCATCTTCAACAAGGTCCGGGTTCCAGGTAGCTGCCATGCCGATCTGCTGAGGGAACATTGTTGCTTCGGCAATGTAGGTTGAGCCGTGGATTGCATCAATACCGTAAATGACAGGGATGCTGAGCCGCGTCTCTTCTGTGGCAACCTGCTGTATGGTACTGATCAGCTCAAGCCAGAGGTCGCGGTTATGTGCCACGGTGTTGGGCGTGTTAAGTATTGATCCTCCCCCGTAGGTCACCAGATATTCCCTCAGAAGTTCCATGTCCAGCCTTACGGGTTCATAACTTGAGTATATATTGTCTCCTTCAGTAACAACGTCGATTGTAACCTGCATCATCTGTCCCACTTTCTCTTCAAGGGTCATCTCAGAGATGAGGCTGACAATAAAAGAATCCTTTCCGGCCTCTGTGCGTGGTGTGCATGAGTTGATCAACAGGGTGGTTGCTGCGAGTAGTATGATAAACAGGGTTTTCATGGTTATGGGTTTTTCAGTTTGGTTACAGGTAGAAGTGATAATGTCGGAAATTTTTATTATCTTTGCACCGCATTTAACAAAAGATGTAGTTGAACAATCCTGCCGGTTTTAGAATATCTCACCCTATTTTACAATCGAATCCTGATGAATCTGCAGAATATGGCAGATGGAAAGGCAGATGTTTGGAATAACATCAATTTGGAATTTATTAATTACGGGTTAACCTGCCATCATCGGTGATAGAAGATTCGGGAAGACCTCAAAAAACAATTTATTATGTTATTTAAAGAGATGGGGCTTTCGCCGGAAATTCTTTTGGGAATCGAAGCTTTGGGATTTGAAATTGCCACCCCGATACAGGAAAAAGTAATTCCTGTTTTATTGAACGAAAAACGTGACATTATCGGTCTGGCACAGACAGGGACAGGGAAAACAGCAGCATTCGGGCTTCCTGCACTTGAAGATATCGACCTTGATGCCGTTTATCCCCAATTGCTGGTATTAAGTCCAACACGCGAACTTTGCATGCAGATTACCAGGGATATAGATAACTTCGGCAAGTACGTTAAAGGCCTTAAAACTGTTGCAGTATATGGTGGTGCACCAATGGATCAGCAAATAAGGGCATTGAAACGAGGTGTTCATGTTGTTGTTGCCACGCCCGGCAGGATACATGACCTGATAAGGCGTAACCGTATTGATCTGTCACTGGTTTCCACACTCGTACTTGATGAGGCTGATGAGATGCTAAAGATGGGTTTCCGTGATGATCTTGATGCCATCCTGGCACAGACCCCGGTAAACAAAAACACTCTACTTTTCTCCGCTACAATGGCTTCAGGGATAGTTGCAATTGCAAAAAAGTATATGCACAATCCCCTGGAGATCACCATGGGTACAAAAAACGCAGGTGCTGAGAATGTAACACATATTTTTCATGTAGTGCATGCAAAGGACCGTTACAATGCTCTTAAAAGAGTTGTTGATTACCACCCCGATATTTACGGGATAGTTTTTTGCCGCACAAGGCAGGAAACCAAGGATGTTGCAAGGTGGCTGATGAGGGACGGTTATAATGCAGAGGCCCTTCATGGCGACCTTACCCAGGCACAGAGAGACTATGTGATGCAGAAATTCCGTGAGAAAAACCTTAATGTACTTGTTGCTACTGATGTTGCGGCACGGGGACTGGATGTGAACAATCTGACGCATATAATAAATTATAACCTGCCTGATGACAATGAGGCTTATACACATCGTTCCGGCAGAACCGGACGGGCAGGAAAGGAAGGGATTTCCGTTTCGATAGTAAATATGAATGAGAGGGGCAGGGTTTCACAGATTGAGAAGGTTGTACGTAAAAAAATTGAACAAAGACCTGTTCCGGGCGGAACAGATATTTGTGAGAGGCAGCTTTTCAATATGGTTGAACGCATGAGGAATTCAGATGTGGCACATAGCCAGATTGACCCTTACATGGACAAGGTGTATGAAATGCTTGAGGACCTGCCAAAGGAGGAGATAATAAAAAGATTTGTCTCACTTGAATTCAACAGGTTTCTTGAGTATTACAGGAATGCCCCCGACCTCAATGTTGAAACAAAAAAGGGGCGTAAAAACGGAGAAAACATTTTCACCCGTAACAATGATGACCCCCGTGCAGTGCGTAAACCCCGCAACGGTAGATCAATGTCGAGGGTATTGTTCAATATTGGTAAAGGAAAGAAGATCACTAAAAAGGAGATAATCGATATGCTTGTGAGTACTCCCGGAGCGGGTAATTCTGAGATAGGCCAGATCGACATTTACAAGAGAACCTCTATTGTAGAGGTTGAAAAGAAAATGGCCGATGCGATTATTGGTGAACTGAACCGGACCATCTACAAAGGCATACAGATTGAAGCCGAAGAAAATTATGAGTTTGCAGGCAACGATTTCCGCGACCGCTTCAAGGGTCCCCGCGGCCGGAAGAGAGTAAGAATGAATTAGTTATTTTATACTACTCAGCGTAGTATTTGTGATGTGCTTATAAAAAAGCTGCACGATCCTGAGGATTGTGCAGCTTTTTATTTTATGGTTAGCTGTAAAGAGAATATCAATAACCTGTAATCAGGTTTTTTGAAGAATCAATATCCTTTATTTTAAATTTGGATAGCACATAATGATGCAGTCCTGATTTATTTTGACGCTGTAAGATTAATTACCAGTGCAATATCATCAAGAATGAACCTGTCAACAAGGTCTGCATAAACCGTCTGGGATTGATAATTGACGCCCCATTCGGTCCGGTCGATAAGAAACTGAACGGATCTTGCTGTTACCGAATCATCATCCGGTTCAACCGAAGCATCAAAGGTTACTGACCTGGTTACACCCCTCATAGTCAGGTTGCCGGTTATCTGGTGTGTAGATTGATTGCCGGCATTATCCTTTTTCTGTACATTGGTAATTTCGAATCTTGCCTCCGGATGGTTAGGTACATCGAAAAAATCATCCGACTCCAGATGTGACTTCAACCTTTCATTTCTGCCGGGATCGGTAATATCAAGCACGACAATATTTTCAAGATCTATTACAAACTCTCCCCCAACAATCTCTCCATCACTGATTTTGAGATGGCCCTCCTTTAATCCGACAATTCCGTTATGCTGGGAGGCAGGCCTTGCGCCTACCCATTCAATATGACTGGTTTCAGTATCGGCATACCAGGTATCAAAATCTTCGACAGTCATATCTGCCGTCCCTGCTTCTCCTGTTACGGCTCTTTCGCCAGAAGGTCCCTGACATGACACCATAAAAGCCAGCAGTATTGTTATCGGTGCAATTCTTGTTTTTAAAATCATTTTTTATAGACTTAGGTTAATATAGCTGTTCATTAAAACATGCTATAAAACATAAGATCTGCATCACTTGTTTAAGAAATTAAGAATTTTTAAGTAATTCTGCAATTATTAAGAGAAACTGCATTACGGGCTTCCGATATCTGCAATCCTTGGCAGAATTGACGAATCAGTGCCTGATCTATGAACCCCTGAATGATTTTTCATTTTATTTCCGGAGCTTTATTCATTGGGTGGCTGGATCTTTTTAATAGCTTCCTGAAAGTCGTTTGCCAGTTCATTAAATATATCCTTTACCGTAGTGATCTTGTCTGCGAGGTAGGCATTGCTTCCGGCAAATGCATAGCCGCTTTTCATATTACCCCTGTATGCGTTGTACAAAGCTGTTATTATGCAATAGGGACTGCTTGATACATCACAGGTTTTGATGCAGTGAAAAGGACATTTGATGGGTTTTTTAATTCCTTGCTTTATCTTTTCAATGAATTCATTTCTGACAGCTCTTCCCGGCATGCCCACCGGGCTCTGTATAATTTCCATGTCCGTCTCCTGTGCATTAACGTAAGCCATTTTAAAGCCCATGGCAGCATCACACTCCTCTGTTGTTACAAAACGGGTACCTATCTGAACCCCTTTGGCACCTTTTTGCATGATCTCAAAAATATCGTGACCGGTATAGATTCCCCCGGCTGCTATAACAGGAATTTCCTTCCCGTACTTATCTTCAAATACCTTTACCTCGTTCACGACCTGTGGAACAAGTTCTTCCAGGGAATAACTTGAGTCTTCTATCTGGTCTTTCTTGAATCCCAGGTGCCCCCCGGCTTTAGGCCCTTCAACAACGAATGCATCGGGAAGATAGTCATAAAGGGTTTTCCATTTATCACAGATCAGCTTTGCTGCCCTTCCTGATGAAACTATAGGTACAAGTTTTGTGGTGCCTCGGTCATTTAGAAAACCTGGCAATTGCAAGGGCAGTCCGGCCCCGGAAAAAATAATGTCGACTTTTTCGGAGATGGATGTGCGAACCAGGTCGGCAAAATTGGTCATAGCCACCATTATATTAACCCCGATAACCCCTTTGGTCTTTTCTTTGGCTTTTCTAATTTCGGTTCTCAATCCCTCAATGTTTGCTTCAATATAATCCATTGCAGGATTCCGGTGCACCATTCCAAGACCCGCGGCAGAAATTACTCCCACGCCACCCTGATTGGCAACAGCCGAAGCAAGACGTGACATAGATATGCCAACACCCATTCCACCCTGGATTATGGGTACCGGTACTGTTGTTCCGCCTATCTTCAATTCTCTCATCGTAATTACCCTCCTCTAAGTTTTTATGTTACAACAAAGATAGGGAAACAAATTAGTAATCTATTACATATATTGATATTTGAGTGTTAATAAACCTTTTTTTTTGTAAATTTATCAGCATAATGACTAATCTATGCGGTTAATTTACCAGAGTATTTGTTATAACCATTTAATATAAACATGCGGAATTTGTATAAACCAATAAGGCCGGTTGTTCTTTATATGTTTCTCAGTTGCCTTTCGGCGGAAATAAAAGGCATAGATGCCGGGAAGATTGCCGAAGCAATCGACAGCATTGCAAAGGAGCATAATATTCCTTCAGTTGCTTATGCAATAGTTAACAGCGACAGCATAATATTGGCCGGTGCATCCGGATATGCCTGCATTGAGAATGGTATTCCTGCAACTTCCAATACTGTTTACCGGGTTGGTTCGTTATCAAAAACCTTTATTTCACTGGGTATTTTAAACCTCGTTTATGAGGGTAAACTAAGACTGGACGACCCCTTGTCGAAAATTACCCCTGAATTGCAGGTTGAAAACAGGTGGGAAGATAGAAGCCCTGTATTACTCAGACATCTGCTTGAACATACTGCAGGTTTCAGGGACCTTTACCTGAAGGATTTTATTATGCCCGAAGGCACACCCCTTCCTGATTTAACTGAATCGGTCATGAGGGAACCCCGGTACCTTGTCAGCAGGTGGGAGCCTGGTACCAGGAATGCATACTCAAACCCCGGTTATACTATCCTGGGTTATATTATTGAGAAATACAGTGGTATGAGTTATGACAGTTATATCAAAGAGATTCTGTTTGATCCTCTTGATATGAATAATAGTGATTTTATGGGCAGTGACCAGAGCAACCTTGCAGTTTCTTACGACAAAAACAGAAATCCTCAGACACCCCTGCCAATTATGGACCATCCTGCCGGCCACCTGCATACAAACCCTGAGGATATGGCGAAGTTTATACGTTTTATGCTCTTGTCCGGGCAGACTGAATCTCTGAATTTTATGACACCCGACTGGTTCAGATTGATGGAAAGGCCATCGTCAGTTATCGGTGCAGAATCTGAAATGGCTGGTTATGGGCTGGGTCTGAATGGTACAATAGTAAAGGGGCATCTGGGTTTCGGGCATGATGGTGGAATTGATGAGTATATATCTTCTTTTGCCTTTTTCAGGGATCCGGGAGTTGCTTACTATTTTACGGTCACCACTATGGATGTCAACTTCAGCCAGGAATTAAGCAGGTATCTGCATGATTTATTGCTAACCGAGAAAGCAGTTTTTACCAGTAACTTCCTGGAAGATACTGATATCATTGAGGGATGGTACAGGCCAAAATCATACAGAATGGCTCTTGTCAAAATGCTTCATGACCTTTTTGATCCTGTCAGGCTTCGTGTTGAAGACGATACTCTTAGGCTGATTAGCTTCGGCGGGGAGAAAACTGACCTGATCTCCCTTACCAGGGGGTATTACCGTACGGAGGGAAGTCCTATTGCCACACATTTTATTGGGGAGCATGGTAATAAAATTGTTATCTCTTCCAGTTATGGACAGGCAGGCGGTTATTTCGAAAAAACCACTTCTTTCAGGGCATTATGGAAGACCTGGGGCTTTATAATATCACATTTGGTGTTTATTCTTGTTGCAGTTGGTTATTTTGTCAATTATCTGGTCGCAAGGATCAAAAAACTGGAAGTAAACCCAAAGCCTATGATATGGCCTGCAGCCGGGCTTTTGTTCTTCGTTATTATGCTGATCATGCTCACCCGGCTTACATCGGTTGCACTTCTTGGTAAGGTAAATATTTATTCAGTTGCTGTTGCCATATTTTCCGGCTTGTATGCTTTGTGTTTTGTATTTGGTATATTAAGCTTCAGAAAAGGTAATACCCACAAAGCGGGCTGGAAATCAATACCCTTATATCTGGGTTATGCAGCCTGGGCATTTATACTCATTCTGATGGCATCCTACGGGCACATGCCTGTCACAATCTGGATATGGTAATGAATTGATTTGACCTGCCGGGTA
>SKND01000304.1 GCA_007120695.1 Bacteroidales bacterium
AAATTTCGCCTCATCAACCTTTGCTCCTCTAAGAAAGCGTGATTTATCATACTCATGATTGTATATGACCTCAAGCAGTAACAGGTACATCCTGTCCCCGTATCTTGCAAACCTGAACAGCAGCCTGTTCTCCTTATCCAGCCTGGCCCGGTAATAACCAGTGCCCGGCATCTTCTTCACATCAGCAGAACTGAAATCAGACCGGGCCAGTTGCTCAACAACCTTGTCAAACTGCCTGCCTGCCTTTTTATAATCCAGATCACTGTAATAAAGTAAATCCATTACTATCTTGTTTCTTTTATGCGTAGTGCCCTAAACGCACGTCACTGTGATAAAGTAGCTCCATTACCGGTTGCTTCGTTACATGAGTGCCATTTCAACATCATAATCTGCCGCATACAAGATTAGCAATAATTCAGGACTATCGGAAAAATAGTTTTCAACAAGCATTGCATCTGATTTCAACACGTGTCAATGCCCATGCAATTAAGGGTGATTAAATAAAAAACCCGGCATCAGGCAGCAATTGCCTTTTGTGCTGGTCGTCCTCCTGTACGGCGGGCTGATCGTGGACCGACCCGTCGCAGAAAACGATGGCCCCTATTATACATATCGGCAGGGACTTTATGTCTGGCAAGTTTCTTTCTGAAATTATATGCTTATTTGAGAATTGTTGATGCAGATAAATGCCAGGACAAACATAATATTGTATTTTTGGATGTGAAAAAACAGAAATGGGATATATCAACAGATTTGAATTAATATTGGCTTTATTGGAGAGTACAGTTCTTAACCAATCTGAATTGTTATCAGAACCAGTTATATTGGCAGAAATTGCGCCAAATAGCTTCAACTTGATTGATGGCCGGCACCGGATGGAAAAAGCCCGCAGAATGGGAATCAAAATAATAAAGGCATATAAAGTGCATGCCATTTATCTTCCGGATTTTATTGTAATAAAGAAAGGATATCTTGCTTTCGTTGATTACTGGAACTACAGACTAAAAACGTATAACAAATATCTGATAAGAACCGGCAAGAAATAAATTGTAATACACATTTTATTGGCAGCCGGCAATTTTTATGGTCTTTCGCAACTCTTTAATTATCAGGACCGGTATGTCATTCAGACATATATTGTTAATATCAATAGCAAAATCTGCCCGGTCATAAGAATCTTTAAAATAATTATAATCCGCTTTCATCTCTTTTAAATATCTTCTTTTCTTTGATTCATCTAATTTTTCTGTAACAGGATTTGAATCTTTATCATAAAATGTTAATCTGCCTAATACATTCTCAAACGAATCCTTGATATAAATTGAATACAAGTCTTTAGCAACTTTGTGTTTTTTATATACCTGAAGATATGAGAATTTTAATCCTGATGGTGTCCCTGAAATTACAGAATCAGTGTCTTTGGAAAACAGTATGTCTAAAACTATGCTGGCTTTTTCCCTGTACCCGTTCATAGTAAGACATTCATCTTGAATCCTTTCTATGGGTTTGTTGTAATAATTTTGGATCTCAATATCCAAATCGTAGAATTTGAATCCAATTTTATCAGCTAATAATTTTCCAATAGTTGTCTTTCCTACACAACTAATCCCAACCAGGTATAAAATCATTCACGCAAGTTATATAATTACCCATTCTTCTCAAAGACCAATTCCGGCAGCACTATTTTTATTTCCGTTTCAGAATCGACGCCTTCCAGTAGGTGATAAAGATCACCCTGGCTGATTTTAACTGGTAATTTTTTGCTTGCAGTGATTCTATCTCCTTTTGAAAACCATGTGAAAACCTCAGGATGGGTTTGCCGAACCCGGCTTCGTTGATTTCCGCGAAAGCGTAAAAGCTATTAAAGAAAATCCGGTAATGGTGGCAGAGATGCAGGAGGTGACGCTGATGTCTGAAGTGGAGGTGGTGGAAAAGGAGTATTCGCCTTCTACCATGTACGAGGATTATGCTCTGAATGAATATCTGTTTCACTGGCAGTCGCAGAACAGTGCATCGCCGGAATCGCCGGTGGGGTTGTCTTATATAAAGCGCAGGGAGAGTGGCAAGAAGATCCTGCTGTTTGTGCCGGAGCAGAACAGGGATGTGTATGGGATTGCTGAAGGAGAGGCGGTAGTTGGTGGGGTGATGATACTCGGATAAAATGGAGCTGGTGCATGTGGCCGGTTGGTTCATTTCCCCGTTAAGGAAACGGAGAGTTCTGATGTTGTTATCTATCGAATTACGGCCCATACCTATATTCCCCTCCTGTAATAAACTACCCCGGGGCAGAGCCCCGAAGTATAAATGGAATTTTTTATTTCCGACCCGGATGGTTGGGGAATCGAACCAGCAAAGCTGGTGAGATCGGCGAAGCTAATTAAACCACTTTGATAAATAAAAGTATCAGAAATGGTTTCAGATTATCTTGCTTGTATGTTTGTTGGTTCTCACTTTCACCCAGGCATGGTGATGCTTTCACCCTTGACAACGAGGTACCAGTTGTTGCCTTCGTGCTGGTGTTTCATGATGTATTGTTTGCCGTCGGTGGTCTCGACCCTGAAATAATCAGCTTTGGGCAAATCCGGGGCAATTCCGGCCTCGTACCAGCGATCGGTTATTTCTTTAATTTCAAACCTCATGCTGCCAATATAGAAACGCCGGGGACTCTCATCGGCCCGGTACCCGGAATAGCATTCTACCTTTATATCTACCAGGTTCTGCATGATAAATTATTTACCTCCCAATGCCTGAAACAGTGAACAAGATGGTCATTGATCATACCGCCCGCCTGCATGAATGCATAGCAGGTGGTTGATCCGGCGAACTTGAAGCCGCGCTTTTTGAGGGCTTTGCTCATCCAATCATTTCCCGGCCAGCCGCAACGGTTTTCCATAATTGTTAATGTAACTGATCCTGATACTGCAAGGTAGCAATTTGGTAAGAATTTTATTCCATCCCGAATACAAACGGCAGAATAAATATCACGATAACCGTCCACACTGTATAGATTGTCAGGTACCTGGCCACTGTCTGCTCAACCGACTCCAAATGATTTCGTTTAAAATAAGACATGAAAAGGTCTTTTGCAATCAGTATCAGGTTGAAAAAGATAAGGATGTTGGAAACCAGCACCACAGTGCGGTTTGGAGTTAATCCGCCGGCAACTCTGGTAATTATTGCAATCAAGGCAATTAAGTTAACCACAATTGCCAGCATTGCCAGCAAGAACAGGATTAAAACATTAATATCCCTCTCCCTCAATTTGTCAAGTTCCGACACGGAAAATACAATTATTCCCATCACTGCCAGAAGCATAACATTGAAAAGCAGCAACAAATCTCTGTCTTCTAAAATCCTGCTTTCAGAAAAAATCAGTGAGCCGAGGTAAATAACGAGGGTTAACAGAACCAGGGGAGTAAATACCCTTGCAATTACAGGAGCTATCCTGCTGGTAATATCCGGATACAATCGTATCAGATAAAATGCAACAATGGGTATGGCTACTCCACCGGTCAATGCGATATTTTCAAAATAAAAGTTCTCAATATCCATACTTGTAACCGAGAACAATCCAATTGTAACCGCCGAAAACAATCCAGCAGCAATAAGGATCAGTCCTGTCATTGTTATGAATTCGCCGTTAAAGCGTATGAAATCAATCCGTTTGTCAGTGTTATTATAATCAAAGGAGATGAATGACAATCCAAACAGACACCATAAAAGCAAAGGAGCATGGATCAGTGAAAGCATAACGGAATCACTCTCGGTGTATGGCAAAAGGTTGATGAAAAGGGTAAGTATCAATACAATTGATCCGTAAACCAGAATTCTCCTGATGTCAAAAATGCGGTTCTGCCAGAAAGTATAAAGAATTATACCGTTGAACACAATTATTGCCAGGTTCCTGGTATAGAAGAGCTCCTCGTTTATTTGCGGAAAAAAGGCGGGTATTTTTACAAGGAGACCCGTAAAAATTGACAGAAGAATTACCGCCGTTAAATCAGGCCTTGAAAAACGAGCCCTTTTTATCTCTTTTTCATGTCCTAAACGGATTTTCCAGAACCTGATCAGATCAGAATCATAATCATCAGGGATCCCGGCAATTGCTTTACCAAAGCTTTTTTTATTAAGCCGGTACAATTTTTCAAGTTGTTCCGGATTGTCTGTACTACTCAGGATTTCTTCTCTCATATAGCTTGTATCCTCACTTAATTGGGTTCCGGTTTGGGTTCCGGTTTGGGTTCCGGTTTGGGTTCCGGTTTGGGTTCCGGTTTGGGTTCCGGTTTGGGTTCCGGTTTTTGCCTTCATGTCTGTGATTAAAATAGTTGCTTATTGTGTCATGATTGAAAATAAAAACATCAGTTCTTTATATTAATCAGTTTTTCAAGTGCATCAAGATGCTCATTAAATGCTTTTTTACCTTCTTTTGATGCAGAGTATGATGTGTTTGGTTTTTTCCCCACAAACCGTTTCCTGATTTGAATATATTTAAGTTTTTCCAGGGCGTTTATATGACTGGCAAGGTTGCCGTCGGTAATTTGCAACTGTTCCTTGAGAGTATTAAAATCAACATAATCATTCACCATAAGGATTGACATAATGCCCAGCCGCACCCGGCTCTCGAAAGCCTTATTCAAATCCTTTATGTAATTTTTCACTTCTCGTATTTTAAGTACATTGTTATTCCATAGACAATGTGAAGAACCCCAAATCCAAATGCCCAGAAAAGAAGACCGTAATTCGGTACCAAAGCTGCAACAAGACCTGTAATGATTTGGCATGTGCCTAAATACCGCAAATCATCGATTGCATATTTACTTGCATTTACCAGTGCCAGTCCGTAAAATATTAATGTCGCGGGAGCAACGAAAGCAATCTGACCATGGTAAAGAAGCGCAAGGCAGTATAAGCCTCCTGTTACCAGGGGAATTGCCAGATTAACCAAAAGGCGTCTGGCAGAAGAATCCCATGCAGGGGTCCCCTTCTTCCGGGCTTTTCGCATTGTCAGCAGACCGGCAGCCAGTAGCGAAATAATCAAAACCAGAATAACATCCGCAAACATGAATGTATAGAAAGAAGGAACCGGTTCACCGTTTACCCCTGTGGCAAAGTTGTAATAACCGGGTTCACCCGGGGAAAGGCCAAGGTACAGGTAAGCCGCCACAACACCTGTAATTGCGGCTATTCCGATAATTACTCCCGAAAGGCCGCTCAGAGACAGGAACCGCGATGAACGTTCCATATAGGATCTTATTTCCCTGAGTGTCTCCAGTTGTTCCTGTTGTTTATCCATCTTTATTTGTTATTAAAAGTACTTTGTGTTGCAAAGTTAATTAAATTTCTGTTCCACCAAATAAAATTCAAAAATTTTTACCGCATAAAATCTAACCGGCCTTTATCTATGCGATCAATAACCTTTCGGGGAAGGCACTTTTAAAAAATATTCCGTTACTTTATATCTGTAAACTTTAAGCCCTTACCATGTGGGAAATAGTCAGTCTTACGGGAGGTTTTGTGATGCTTATCCTGGGGGCCGGATACCTGGATAAGGTATAAATAGTATCAGCTTTTTGAAGCATTTTTGTATCTATCGGAAAATCAAATAAATGTTCAATGGTTCCATACAACTTAGTTAAAGAATGAACTTTTGGGATGCTCAATCCCTTATTATCCATAATTGCTTTAAAGGACTTTTCAATAACCTGATGGCAATGAAACGCTACAATGTTTGTCAGAAAATCATCGTTTAACAGCTTTTCGGATGCGAGCAAATCTGCTTCTGCATAATCAAGCCACTGTTTTGGTAGAGCCTTCATAAATAACTTTTCCTTTGGTTTTGACATCGTTTGCAAAACCATTGTTTTGTTCAAGTAGTTTTTTATACATCGGAAGAGTATATACAATAAGATCGACAGGAACTTTTTTGGCAATATCAAATATATGTTCGCTAACCCTTAATTGCAGATCAATCCGTTCATTAAAATTATCAGGAATAAACTCATCTTTCGTCACAACAATCAGATCAATATCACTGTCCTCACCCGCGGTTCCGGATGCATGAGAACCAAATAGCAAAATCAGATGAGGATTCAACTCACTTATACGCCTTTTAAGTTGGTCAATATATTTATCAGAGTATTGCATTCTAAAAAATTATTCAGTAAAATGAATTAGTTAATCATATAGCAACTCCTTCTTTCATGATCTCTCTTACAATATGCCCGGTAATTTCTTTTTTAGTAATTATTTCCTCCTCACTTTGTATTAAAATATCAGCCGGGATTCTGTGCCTGGCAAGTTTCTTTTATATTTATCGATAGTAAATATCCGTTAATCCTTTCGCGTTGCCTTCTTGTTCAAGGTGGAAGTGGAGATAGTGGATCGGGGAAGGAGTATTCTGAAGCCCGTACGCACTATATCGTGGTCGCATCAGACCATATAAGCTTATAGGTATTTTTCATAAACCTTACGGGCTGTATCGTGAGAATGGGTTCTCCCTTCTTCAAAATCCTTTAGTCCTCTGTTTATTGGATCAATCTCTTCTTTTTTTAAGGTATCCCACCAGTCTTTAGATTTTGAATAATCATCCTTTAATTCTCTCAATTTATCAATAATTGCAGTGTCATTCAGTTTTGTAATCCACTCAATTAAATCTAATTTTTCAGTTTGAATATTCATAATCTTATCATTATATACAAAAATAATCAATATCAAATTAATTTACTAATAGCATTTTTAGGTTGTGTAGGCCAGTTAATTTCAGAACCTGAGATTAACTGGTAATATTATCGAGTCGGAGGGCCGGATATTTGTTAGATATTCCGGAAATTGATACCGTGCTGTTTCTTCGGCCGACTGAGAGTTTGACGATATTCCTGCAGCAGCTTGGAAGGGGCTTGAGGCTTGCTCACGGGAAGGAATGCCTTACTATTGAGCAGAAGTCCGGCGCCGAACCCGGTTTCGTTGATTTCCGCGAAAGCGTAAAAGCTATTAAAGCAAACCCGGTGATGGCGGCAGAGATGCTGGAGGTGACGGATTTCCTGTATTCATCTACTACCATGTACGAGGATTATGCTCTGA
>SKND01000067.1 GCA_007120695.1 Bacteroidales bacterium
GGTCTCCTCGTAATTTGTCGGGCGGAGAGATGCAAAGGGTAGCCCTGGCCAGGGCCCTTGCACTTGAGCCTGAATGCCTGTTGCTTGACGAACCATTATCTTCCCTGGATGTTCAGTTAAGGGGAGAATTGCGTTCACTTTTAAGGGAGATAAATGGTCGCGGACAAACGGTTGTGCATGTAACACACGATTATGAGGAGGCCGTGCTGCTGGCAAAACGTATAGGCGTTATTGAGAAAGGAAGCATAGTGCAGACAGGTTCTCCGGCAGAAGTTTTTCAGCACCCACGTTCTGAATTTGTAGCGCGTTTCACAGGTATCAGGAATTTTTTCGGAGGCACTCTGAGGGAAGGTGATACCTCGCTTAAGCATTTTACTGGCCCGGACCAACAATTTACTTTGTTGAGTGATGAACCTCCCGGCGAAGGCTTTGTTGTAATAAGGGCTGAAGATGTGATAATATCAGACAGCAAACCGTTATCGTCGGCAGTAAATAATTTTAAAGGCAGGGTTATCAGCATTGGTCCTGCCAGGATTGGATCAGAAGTGATAGTTGACATAGGGGTTGAAGTCGGTGCTCTTTTATCTGATGAGTCGGTCGCTGCCCTGCAGCTGAAGGCGGGCAAAGAGGTATGGCTCAGTATTAAGGCCTCCGCAATAAAATTTATCCGGAAATGATGAAACTGCAGAATATGCTGATTATCGGAGGTGCAAGCCGCAATGTCGGGAAGACGGAGTTGGTATGTTCACTCATAAAAAAGTTCAGTAGGGGAAGGGAGATTATTACCCTTAAAATCTCGGGTATTAATCCGGGGAATAAACCCGGACAGGATTATGATAAGAGTCAAATAGAGGATACCGGTGCAGGAAATGAAACCATATCAGGGCAGAATTCAGGAAAGAATAAAGGTAGCGCAAAAATCGCTGGTCACTCTGAGGAAGAAAATCCCGTGCATGGTCACCATGGTACCCCGCCCAAAAAATACCACCTTCTGGAGGAAACTAACCAGGATGGTGTGAAAGACAGCTCCAAAATGCTTGTAGCCGGAGCCAAAAGGGCTTTTTATTTAAGGACGAAAGACGAATACCTCGCAGAGGCGATGGATCACTTCTTTACCATTATTGATCGCCGGTCGCTGATAATATGTGAATCGATAACCCTGAGAAAAATAATTGAGCCGGGATTGTTCATAATCATAAAGAGTGATAAGGTTGAGAGTGTTAAGAAAAGCCTTGGAGAGGTACTGCACCTGGTCGACCTGACTATCGTTTCAGATGGCCACAGTTTCCGTCCGGGTCCCCATATTATTTCACTCAACAACCATGGATGGCAAGCAGAACACGGGTAATTGATAAATCTGAAATGAAAAGTTATGAAGCTTTCGCGGAATTTAAACCTGATATAATGATAGCATTTGAAGAGGCATTAAAAATAATCGCAAGGGAACCTGTCCGTTTGGGAACGGAAAACCGGCTGCTTCATGACGCTTGTGGAATGGTGCTGGCTGAAGATGTTTTTTCCGATACCGATATGCCCCCATTCAACAAATCGGCAATGGACGGTTTTGCCTGTCGTCGCAGTGACCTGGACAGCCGGCTTGAGATAATTGAGACCATCAGTGCCGGTGATATTCCGCAAAAGCGTATCGGGAAAGGGCAATGTTCGAGGATAATGACCGGTGCGAGGGTACCGGATGAGGCCGATTGTGTGGTGATGGTTGAACATACGGAGGCTGATGGCGAAGGGTATATAAGGTTTTCCGGAATAAAAACAGCAGTCAATATAGCGCTCAGGGGGGAGGATATTAAAAAGGGTGACCTTGCACTTCCCGGAGGAACCCTGCTGAAACCTCAGCATATTGCCATTCTTGCCTCGGTTGGTTGTACGAGGCCAAAAGTATACAGGCAGCCTGGTGTTGCCGTTCTGACCACCGGCGATGAAATTGTTGAGCCTCATATCAAACCATCGGGTACCCACATTCGTAACAGTAACGGACCACAGCTTGTTGCCCAGATCAACGGTATGGGTGCTGTGGCCGGCTACCGGGGAATTGTGGGAGATACACCTGAAATTACCGGCTCAGCAATTGAAAAGGCCCTTTCGGGGAGTGATATGATAATCCTCACAGGTGGAGTATCGATGGGTGACTTCGATTTTGTGCCCTCTGCACTTCAGGAAAACGGGGTTACACTTTTTTTTGAAAAGGTGGCCGTCAAACCGGGAAGACCTACTGTTTTCGGACGTAAAGGCGACGTATTTGTTTTCGGCCTGCCGGGCAACCCGGTTTCTTCATTTATTATATTTGAGCTTATGGTAAAGCCGCTTCTGTACAGGATGATGGGATATAATTTTAAAGCCCCGGCCATGAAGTTGCCCATGGGCATGGACTTTTCCAGGAGAAAAGCAGACAGGATTGCATGGACGCCGGTATATCTGAATAACGATGGAGAGATAATGCCAGCCGATTATCACGGGTCTGCCCATATACATGCCCTGGGAGGGGCATGGGGACTGATGGGTATGCCGGAAGGAGTTTTTGCTTATAAAAAAGGAGATCTGGTGGATGTTAGACAGATATGACAGAAAAATAAATTATCTCAGGATATCGGTAACAGACCGGTGTAATTTGCGGTGCAGGTATTGCATGCCATGCGAGGATTTTGTGATGCTTTCACATGATGACATTCTGCGGTTTAACGAGATTGTTGATGTTGTGCGCGAAGGGGTTGCCATGGGAATTGACAAGGTAAGGCTTACAGGCGGAGAACCTATGGTCAGGCGTGATGTGGTTAAGCTCGTTTCTATGATAGCTTCTGTTCCCGGTATTAAGGATCTGGCTATGACAACCAACGGGGTATTGCTGGATAAGTTTGCCCGTCCGCTGGCAGAAGCGGGACTTAACAGGGTCAATGTGAGCCTTGACACCATGGATCCACTCAGGTTCAGGGAGATGACCTCGGGTGGTGATATTGACCAGGTTTTAAGAGGCATAGATGCTGCAACTGACGCCGGACTGAAACCCGTAAAGCTTAATTGTGTGGTAACCGGTTCTTCCTCAGAACCTGATGCTGAGGCTGTAAAAAAATTCGCAGGGGAGAAGGACCTGGAAGTAAGATTTATCCATCAGATGGATCTTGGTAAGGGTGAGTTTTCAATTGTTGAAGGGGGCGAAGGGGGTGATTGTGAGAGGTGTAACAGGCTCCGGCTTACAGCCAACGGCAAAATTAAACCGTGCCTGTTCAGCGATACCTCTTTTGATGTTCGCGAAATGGGAGCAAGGGAGGCACTTTTTGCGGCTGTCTCTCAAAAACCGGCGTACGGCACCACCTGCAGTCATAATCAGTTTTATAACATTGGAGGCTGAAAAACAGATTCTATTATCTTTGTAAATTAAATAACACAAAATATGTGCGGCAGAATGATGGATCTTACATATTACCTGTTGCGGTATTCAGTAAATGGGAGTTTTTATGGTTAATAAATTATCTCATACCGATAGCAGAGGCAGGGCAAGAATGATTGATGTCGGTCAAAAACCTCAGCAGTTACGTACTGCCAGAGCCAGTGGTTTTATACGGATGCAAAGGCAAACACTGGAACTGATCCGACAGGATCTGATGAAAAAGGGTGATGTGCTTAAGGTGGCGGAAATTGCCGGCATACAGGCTGCAAAGCAGACCCCTGCACTTATTCCTCTCTGCCACACGGTTGTCCTGTCACAGGTCACTGTAAACACCAAAATTACCGGAGAAGGTGTTGAGGTTATTGCCGAATGCAGGTGTGCCGGGCAGACCGGTGTTGAGATGGAGGCTCTTACTGCGGCAAGTATGGCACTTCTGACAGTTTATGATATGTGTAAGGCGGTGGATAAAAAAATGATCATAGAGGGGATAAAGCTTGACGAGAAAATCAAAAAGGATATAAAATAACTGCATGACAAACAACTATTTCGAAAACAGAGAGCCGAAGGCCCCTGATAGCGATTTCTTTTCAGATGGTTACCGGCACCCTTTCAGCAACCGCTCAAACCGGCTGATCTTCGGCAGAGCTTGTAACGCAGTTGTACTATTGCTGATCATACTAACAGTTTACGGATGCAGCAACAAGCAGATGCGAAATTTCAATGCAATTCCCAGTTTTTCGATGGGGTATGTAAATGCTGTTATTGAAATACCTGCCGGTACCAGCAGGGAGATATACTATAATGAGGAGCAGAGGATGTTTCTTACTGAACAAATTGATGGAAATGACAGGATAATTGATTTTCTTCCTTACCCGGTTAATTACGGATTTGTGCCGGGCACATTTATTGATCCCGTAATGGGCGGTGACGGTGATCCGGTTGACATAATGGTGATTTCTGAAAGTATGCCTACGGGATCTGTCCTTGAGGTTATCCCGTTGCTTGTTCTCTATTTTCAGGGTGATACAGGTTATGAAAGCAGGCTTACCGATCCAAAAATAGTTGCAATTCCCGCAAACCCGAGGCTCAGAATTATTGCAGCCAACAATTATGAGGATCTTTTTGATAACTATCCCGACCTGGTGGATATTTTGATTACCTGGTTTACAGCTTATAAGGGGCAGGGTGTACACGAACTAAGAGCCATGGGTGACGGTGATGTTGCAATAAACGAGATAAGAAAATGGGAGATAAGAAGATTCTGAAAAACAGCGATCATATGGTAATGAAGAGTTTAAAAGTAGTTTCGGTGAACATTTCCCGGGAAAAAGGGACCATAAAAAAGCCGGTTGATTACATTGATCTTGGTGAACAAGGTATCAGGAATGATGCGCATGCAGGTGCCTGGCACCGTCAGGTGAGTCTTCTGGGTGTTGAGAGCATGAAGAGATTTTCAGATCAGTCGGGACGTGATACGGCCTATGGCGAATTTGCAGAAAATATTACCACAAGTGGCATTGAGCTTATTGATACCCGGCCGCTCGACCGGCTGGTTTCTGAAAATACGGAACTGGAAATTACACAGATAGGTAAGAAGTGCCATGGCTCAACCTGTGCGATTTTTAAGGAGGTTGGCGATTGTGTGATGCCCAAAGAGGGGATCTTTGCAAGGGTTGTAAAAGGGGGTAGCCTGAAGGCAGGAGAAACACTGGATTATCTTCCACGAAAGTACAGTTTCCTGGTTATTACGCTAAGCGACAGGGCCAGCAGCGGAGAATATGAGGATAAGAGCGGACCTGCAGTGAACCGGATTCTGGAGGAGCATTTCAAGGCCAATAAAAGATCAGTTTCAATAAGGAATGTGGTTATACCTGATGATGAATTTATGCTTAAAGCATTATTGGAGAGATCACAGAAAGAATCGTTCGATTTTGTAATTACAACCGGAGGAACAGGAATCGGAAAACGGGATATCACTCCAGGTGTTGTCAGGCCGCTTCTTGATAAGGAGATACCTGGCATTATGGAAATGATACGTGTCCGGTATGGAGCTGAAAAGCCCAATGCCCTGTTGAGCAGGGGGGTGGCCGGGCTTATGGGATCTGTTATTGTATATACATTGCCGGGAAGTGTTAAGGCCGTTAATGAGTATATGAATGAAATTGTAAAGACAATGGAGCATCTGGTCTATATGCTGAACGGACTGGATGCTCATTAGTGTCTGAATCAAAAAGTTCGGATGCAAGGCTTGCGAAGTCAAAAAAAGCGGAGTTTCCATGGGGTAAATGAGCATTTTTTTGACGAGCGTAACGCAGCAGGCGGACATTTATGGACAGGCTCTAATTAGTATTTTTGTGTCTGTGATAGCCCGGGCGCAAATAATTAATATAAACCATATTTAATGTTAATCTAGTTATGGAAAGAGAAAAAGCTTTTGAACTGCTTAAAGAATATGTGAAAGACGAAAAGATGCGTATTCATTGCCTTGCTTCGGAAGCAGTGCTGCGTGCACTTGCAAAGAGACTGGGGGAGGATGAGGAGAAGTGGGGACTGGCGGGACTTCTGCATGATATTGATGTGGAGGTGACAAATGCCGATCCGCAAAAGCATGCACTTGAGGCTGAAAATATTCTGGCCAGGTATAATCTTGATCCTGAGATTATCGATGCCATAACCATGCATAATGAGATGGCTACCGGCAAGGAGAGAAGTACCTTGTTCCAGCATGCCCTTGCTGCTGGTGAGACCATAACAGGACTTGTTTATGCTACCACGCTGGTCTATCCGGATAAAAAGATTGCCTCGGTAAAGCCCAAATCAGTGGTAAAACGGATGAAGGAAAAAGCATTCGCGGCCTCGGTAAACCGTGACACCATTCGTGAATGCGAGAAGATTGGAATTCCCGTTCCGGAGTTTGCCGAGCTCTCCGTAAATGCCATGAAGGATATAGGCGATGATATAGGACTGTAACAGAGACCCGTTTTTCTGTCAGGCTGGTCAGTCCCTGGAATTAATCCTTTTTGTCCCCACCAGCCGGTCGAACCGGCTGCCGGGTGGACGGTGGTATACCATGATGAAATAGTCGTTCTCGGTTTCAAAGAAGTTACCCTCGAACGGGGCAGGATCAGCTACTTGTTTTCCATCCTCCAGGAGGACAAACTGGTAGTTATAATAGCCCTGTTTCAAAAGCATGCTTAATTCGTATGCCTGACTTTCGGGGTTATACTCCATTTCGTTGCGGGCATAAAAATTCCAGTCACTCAGACCGCCATATACATAAACACTTCCGTTGTCATAAGGCACATCCCAGGGGAGGCTGAAATGCACCATTACATAATCTGCATCAACGGAATGATCACGCCCTTCTTCATTTCTTATCAGGTACCTGCCGTTTATGTCGTGATGTGAAAAATACCTGGAGAATTGCCTTGATTCTGAAGGATGAAGTTCTACATGGTTGATACCTCCCTTAAAATCAACACTTTTGATGGATTCTGTCAGGTATCGCATGCTCTTGGTGTCGAAATTCCTGAACTCATTACCAGCTTGAAAAACCAGCTTCTCCTCATGTTCATATACAATCTCCCGATCCCTTATATACAATGGCCTTATCCCTTTAATGCTGTTGTCGGTCCGTCCGTTCTGCATTAC
>SKND01000260.1 GCA_007120695.1 Bacteroidales bacterium
AAGAAGGACTTAAATACTCTGAAATAGCTCAAAAACTAAACATATCGCAAAACACCGTTCAGAGGCAAATATCAATAGCACTCGAAAAGCTTAGAGAAAAACTTTTACCAATTATCCGGTAGTTCTGCTGAATTAAAATCCCTTATCTTTTTCTGTATTACTTAGCATCATGAGGGTTTTTTCCTAATAAAACAAGTTAATCAAATTAATAATCAGTTAATTATGTTAGCAGGTAATTCATGTTATGACTTTCTAACGGATGAATTTCACAATTGACCATTTTGGTTAAAAGTTATATCATATTGCATGTGAAATTGACGAAGTCAATCCCCTTGTTTTATTTATAGTTTTTTGTGATACGCAGTATCATGAGGGCTCCATTATAAAATAAAAGTTGCGCCGTTTCAGCCTCCCCGAAGCGAAATACTCTGAAAGTAATTACCTAAATGTCATGGTGATTCACCCTCTATTTAAACCGGTTCCAAACCGGATATTATTAACTTATATTAAATATTTTTAACCTCTTTTAACTGAAAAGTGGTGATTAGTTGTCTTTATAAGCAGAATCCCGAACAATGAAGACAGAGATAACAGATATTATATCCAAGTTCCTTGCTGGTGAGTCGTCAGCTAAAGAAGATACTATACTAAGCAACTGGCTTGGTGAAAGCAATGAAAACCTCCGTGAATTTACCGAAACCGAAAGGATCTGGAATTCGCTGGATATTGCATCAAAGCGGCAACAATTTAATTCTGATACCGCTTTTAACCGGTTCAGATCAGTTACCGGTGAACAGGCAAAAAAAAGGAGACCGGTATTCCTGAAAAACTTTTTCCTGGCCACGGCAAGATGGGCGGCCATAGGATTAATACTTATTACACTGGGTTCGGCAGCAACCTACATAATTTTAAACTTTTCAGATGACCTGAAGACCTTCGAAGTACAGGCTCCCCCGGGTTCGAGAAGCAGCGTCACTCTTTCAGATGGAACAACGGTCTGGCTAAATGCAGGCAGCAGGCTGACATACAGCAGGGATTTCGGAGTTAAGGAGAGAAAAGTTTACCTGGAGGGAGAGGGATATTTCAATGTAACTGAAAATACGGACTCGCCATTCACGGTTGTTACAACTCAACTGGAGATCACCGCCCTGGGAACAAGCTTTAATGTTAAATCCTACCCTGAAGAAGATTTGATCCAGACAACACTCGTATCTGGTTTGCTTATGGTTACCAGAACCATGTATAAGGAGAGTGAAAAAGGGGTGCTCCTTGAGCCAAACCAGCAAATTACCTATTACCTGGATTCGGAGCAGATGCTGCTAACTCATGAAACTGATAATTCTGCCGAAAAACTACAACCGGATACAGATATGCCTTCAAGGACTCAAAAACCGGCTCCTCCCAAAATCATTCTGAGCAGGGGGGTTGATCCTGAAATTTTTATATCATGGAAGGACAACCGGCTGATATTTGATGATGAGCCATTTGAAAGCATAGCAGTAAAACTTGAGAGAAGATTCGGTGCCAGGATAATTATCAAAGATGAAGAGATAAAGCAGAAAAAGTTCAAGGGGCGGTTCGATGAGATTACTATCGAACAGGCACTTAGTGCACTTAGCTTTGCATCTCCTTTCGAGTATCATATTAAGAATGACACGATTTTTATTACAAATGAATCTCCATGATACCAAAGTCTCACAAAAAATGATAAATAATTAACCTTAACCTTTAAACCTAAAAAAACTGCCTATGTAAAATTCCTAAAAAACTACCTGGCCGGATCTCTCCATAAAGTGGCGAGAAACAAAAAACCGGAGCATGATCCGCATCATACTCCGGCAGTTTACAGTTAAATCCGCGGCAACCTGATAAATAACCGCGGCCATTATTAACCATTATTTACAAACTTATGAAAAATAACCCAATTGCGGCACTAATAACCTTAATTGGTGCCAACTATAAAACACTGCGAACTATGAAACTATTAGTATTGTTTTTTTTACTATCCGTTTTTCATGCAGCAGGCTCTGTATATTCCCAGCAAACATTTAACCTGAATTATGAAAATGTAAGTGTGGGAGAAGTGCTGCGTGAAATTGAAAATTCCAGCGATTACAAGTTTTTGTATCGCACCGACCTGATTGACCTGAACAGGAGGGTAAATCTTCATGCCCAAAATACACAGGTGGAAGAGATACTGGGAATGATATTCCCTTCTGAAAGTTCATCTTTCAGGGTTTTTGAAGATAACCTGATAGCGATTACCAATACTGGTACCGTGATTCAGCAGAATGTAGTTACCGGGCAGGTTACCGATGCAAATACCGGTGAACCACTTCCCGGAGTAAACATAATGATAGAGGGAACGATGACCGGCACCGTTACAAATGTTGATGGTCAGTATAGTCTGACTGTTGATGTGCCGGATGCTGTTCTTGTTTTCTCATACGTAGGTTATATAACCCGCCGCATTTCGGTTGGTGATCAGCGCAGCATAGATGTGGCTCTATCCCTTGATCTTGCAGAGCTTGACGAGGTTGTAGTGGTTGGGTACGGCACCCAGAGAAGAAGGGAGGTTACCAGTTCTATTGCCACTGTGAGGGAAGAGGACTTCAACAAGGGCGCAGTCACCCAGTCCCCGCTCCAGCTTGTACAGGGCAAAATTGCAGGCCTTGCAATTTCCCGTGCCTCAGGAGGTGACCCGAATGCAGGAATACAGATGCAGCTGAGGGGTGTTTCAACTGTAAGGGGTGATGCATCACCACTCGTGATCATCGACGGAATTCCGGGTGGAAGCATTAATACCCTGTCTCCGGAAGATATTGAATCAATAGATGTTCTCCGGGACGGATCGGCGGCGGCAATTTATGGTACCCGCGGCAATGCAGGTGTAATAATTATAACAACAAAAAAGGGTACTCCCGGAAGACCGGTTGTAAACTATTCAGCCTATGCATATACCGAAAGCTGGCTTAATAAACCGCAGGTACTAAATGCAGGGGAGTGGCGGCAATTGAAAACAGATTTTCAGAATTCAGGTAATCCCATTCTTGAAGGTAAAGCAGCTTCAATAGTTGATTATGGCCATGACACCGACTGGTTCAATGAGATCACAAGAAGCACTCCGTTCAGCAATGTACATAATCTTTCAATATCAGGAGGGTCTGAAACCACCAGCTACTATGGATCAGTTAACTACCGTGACCTAAAGGGTTTTATCAGGGAGTCAAACAATAATATACTTAACGGCCGCCTTGCTGTTACCCATAGCGGACTGAATGACCGACTTACCATGCAGATGAACCTGAGCAATACATTCAGGAAATCCAACCCTATTGATTACGGAGTATACAGGCAGGCAATGCAGCGGAACCCAACCCTGCCTGTTTATAATGATGACGGCAGCTTCAGGGAAGAGTCAGGATGGGAACTGTACAATCCTGTTGCCCAGCTTTACCAGCAGGACAGGGATGAGCAGCGAAACCAGCTTCTTGCCAGCACCCAGGCTACACTTGAGTTGATGCCGGGGCTCAGGTTGTCTGCTACAGGTGCTCTTCAAAGATACAACGATATCATGGGTAATTACCTCCACCGCGATGCCTTTGCCAGCATACAGGGCGGTTATAATGGTGAAGCAAGCCGCAGCAGCGGTCAGTCAGTAGACCGCACCTTTGAATCGACACTCAACTATAATAACTTGTTTGAAGGGATACACAGCGTGACAGCCCTTGCCGGATACAGCTACCAGGACTTTATGTGGGAGGCATTCGGTGCCAGGAACAGGTACTTTATCACCAATACATTCAGCTACAATAACCTGGGCGCCGGACTTCATCTTCCTGATGGAAGATACCGAAGCGGCGATATGTGGAGCACCAAGAATTCAAGTAAGCTTATCGCTTTTTTCGGGCGTGTTAACTACAGCTATGATGATATCTACATGCTGTCAGCCAGCCTTCGCCGGGAAGGTTCATCAAGGTTTGGTGCTGACAATAAATGGGGTTTCTTCCCTGCCATTTCTGCCGGATGGACAATCAGCCGGGAAAGTTTTATGGAAAATATAGGTTTTATAAGCGATCTGAAACTCCGGGTAGGTTATGGTATTACCGGAAACCAGGGAATTCCAAACTACATATCGCTTGAAAGGCTGGGCGCACAGGGTATGATGCTGTATGACGGGGAATGGATATCCGGATTTGGCCCGGTCAGTAACCCGAATCCAAATCTTCGCTGGGAAAGAAAAGCGGAGACCAATATAGGTATTGATGCAGCATTCTTCAACAACATGGTTGCAGTCAATATAGACCTGTATGACCGCACAACCACTGATCTTCTTTATGAATATGCAGTACCGGTGCCGCCTAACCTCCATAATAACATATGGACCAATATAGGTGAGATCAACAACCGTGGTGTCGAAATGGCGATACAATCCACACCGGTTCAGAGAAGCAACTTCTCCTGGAGAACAAACTTCAATATATCCTACAACAAAAATCTTCTTGTTACATTGTCAAATGAGGAATTCCAGACAACATACCAGGACCTTCAGAACATCGGGGCTCCAGGCCTGAACGCCACTCCTGCCTTCCGGCTGGAAGAAGGACAGCCCATTGGCAACCTTTTCGGATGGGTACATGCCGGATTTACCGATGACGGCAAGTGGCTGTTCTGGGATGAGTCGGGAACAGAAAAACTTCTTGCATCTGAGATCAAATACGAGGACAAAAAGATAATTGGTAACGGATTGCCTAAAAGCTGGATGGGCTTTACAAATACATTCACATATGGCGATCTTGACCTGACGGTATTCCTCAGGGGGGCTTTTGGATTCGATCTGCTTAACACAAGAAGGATTTTCTTCGAAAATCAAATAATGGTCCCGACAAATATTATGAGGGCAGCCCTGGACAGCCCCATTATAGACGACCCGCAGTATTCCGATTATTATGTAGAGCGCGGTGACTATCTAAAACTCGCCAATATAACCCTGGGATATAATATTCCGGTTCGGGGACAAACGTTCCAGATGCTCAGGGTATTTGCCAGCGGAGAAAATCTTATGACCTTTACAAATTACAAGGGCCAGGACCCGGAGATAAGCATAACCGGGCTTACCCCCGGAATGGATATGAGGTGGATCTATCCCAGTGTAAGAACCTTCACTTTTGGTGTTAATGCACAATTCTAAAACTCTGAACTATGAAATGTCCATGTAAAAATTATAGCCGAAAGAATATGAACATAACATGGATGTCACATTAGATCATAAACAATTAAAACATAAGCACATGAATAAGATAACTAAAATTATAACTCTATTTGCCGGGATGTTGGCATTTGCCATTGCCCCGTCCTGTACAGACCTCGAGGAGGTTTTGTACACAGAGATACGATCAGAGAATTTTTACAAGACGCAGGAGGAGGTAATTTCCGCCCTCGCCCCGGCATATGGAGATTTACGATGGATTGGTGGTATATGGGAACTGAATTCTCATAATACCGATCAGACACTTATACCAACACGTGGACGGCACTGGTATGACGGCGGCCACTGGCAGAGAATGCATGAACATACATGGACCTCTGAAACTCCTCAGATCAATGGGGTGTGGGGCTACGGTTTTGACAGGGTAAACAGGGCAAATATGCTGATTTACCAGCTCCAGCAACTTGATCATATGGATACCGACCTGCGTGACCAGTTCATTGCCGAACTGAAACTTATCAGGGCTTTCGGTTATTACCACCTGATTGATTTCTTTGGTAATGTACCGATAGTAGACCGTTTTGATGTTGAACCAGGATTTGCTCCACCCAATAATGCTGATTTTCAAACCGGACGTAACATGGTATTTGAGTTTATTGAAACAGATCTTCTTAACAACATCGATAATCTTTCTGAAAGCAATGACCGTTCTACATACGGGAGATTTAACAAATGGGCAGCCCATGCCATGCTTGCCAAATTATATATCAATGCGGAGGTGTGGACTGGTACTCCCCGGTGGGATGATGTGATAACTCATTGTAATGCCATCATAAATAGCAATAACTACCAGCTGGAAGGGAATTATTTCAACAACTTCCTTGCAGAAAACAGCGGTTCGCAGGAAAATATTTTCGTGATACCTTATGATGATACCAGAACGGACTGGGGACTTTTGTTCTATTGGCTTGGTCATCATTATGCCATGCAGCAAAAGTATAACACTGCAAACGGTCCATGGAACGGATTCTGTGCACTTCCTTCCCATTATAAATCATTCCAGGAGGAAGACCTAAGAAGAAACGGTTGGCTCACAGGTTTGCAATATTCTTCTACAGGAGAAGTATTACGCTGTTCGGAGGAGAGTGCTCCTAATCCGCTGGAGCTTACTGTTGATTTTATCAATATTTATGACGAAGATGACAATGCAACCTATGACCACAGAAATGCTCTTGAATTTCATGGTCCAAGATTCGTAAAATATGAGATAAGCGCATTACCGGCATGGTGTATGCCAAACGACCTGGCAATATACCGCTTCGCAGACATACTTATGCTTAAAGCCGAAGCGATTATGCGTAAGAACGGTGGTGCTGCTACACAAGAAGCAGTAGATCTGGTAAACCAGGTTCGTGCCCGGGCTTTCGAGAATCCGGAAGAAAATCTTTACACCACTGCAACCCTTGATATTGACGAGCTGCTGGCTGAAAGAGGAAGAGAATTTTATCATGAGGGAATGCGCCGGAACGATCTCGTCAGATTTGACAAATTTGTTCGTGGTGAATGGGAGTTTTTTGACCGCTCCAATGAAGGTGATCACAGGAATGTAATGCCGATACCGCAGTCGCGCATCAATGCGAATCCAAACTTAAACCAAAATCCGGGTTATTAGGTAGTTGTCCCGTTTTTGGAGTGCAGGCCGCCCGGTTTTTTTCCGGGCGGTTTTTTTATGGCAGGTAATGAGAATTCAGTCAGTCTGC
>SKND01000307.1 GCA_007120695.1 Bacteroidales bacterium
AAAAGGCAATCTTTTCAATACCGGCCGGCGGAGGACGCCACACTATGATTTACGGTGACGGCAATAACAACAATCTGAGTGCTCCGGGTAACAACAGCCTTATATTCACTCATGACAACCTCAATATGCCGGCAGAGGTATTTTCAATTGATACCGGAGGAAGGAATTTAAAACAACTGACTCGTGTGAATAATGATATACTGGACAACATCCAATTTGGGGAGATTGAAAATGTGACCTATAAGGGGGCAAATGATGAGGATATCCAGATGTTCATCGTTTACCCTCCCGGATTTGACTCGTCAGAGAAATATCCCCTGGTCCTTATGATCCATGGAGGTCCGCATGGCATATTTGGTGATCAGTGGCACTACCGCTGGAATGCACATGCATTTGCACGTCCGGGATATGTGATTGCCATGCCGAATTTCCATGGTTCAACAAGTTTTGGTCAGGAGTTTGCAGAGTCGATACACGGATCACATGCTGATAAACCATTCAGGGATATAATGAAGGCTACTGACTTTTTAATTGAGAAGGGAAATATTGATGAGAACCGTATGGCAGCAACTGGTGGCAGTTACGGCGGATATATGGTAAGCTGGATTGCCGGTCACACCGACCGCTTTGCCTGCCTTATAAATCATGCCGGGGTCTATAATATACATATGCAGTTTTCGACCGACTATACCTGGTACAGGCCCCATCAATACAGTGGTTCGCCCTGGGAGAATTTTGAAACCCTTCAGGCAGCTAATCCTGCCATGTTTGCCCGTAACTTCAGCACGCCCATGCTGGTTATTCACGGCGAGCTTGATTACCGTGTTCCCGTCGGACATGGTCTGCTGGTTTATGGCATATACAAACGGATGGGAATTGATGCCAGGCTTGTATACTACCCCGATGAGAACCACTGGATACTGTCACCACAGAACTCGCTATTCTGGTATGATGAATTTGAGAACTGGCTTGAACGATATCTTAAAGCAGACTGAACAGCCGGAATAATCAGCACAAGAAGGATACTAACAAATAGAACCCTGCCTGTTTCAATCCTCAACCGGCAGGGTTTTCTTTACCTGGTCAAGTTCACTAATCAGCGATTTCAGCTTATCGTAGGTCGGTTTGGTAAGAGGCACCAGTGGAAGACGGAGCTTATTGGTGATGATCTTCTTCATACTAAGGCTGGCTTTGACACCAGCCGGATTGCCCTCCACAAAATGGCAGTCCATGATATCAAGAAGGGCATTTTGTATCGCCTGTGCTTTTTTAAACCTGCCCCCGAGAGCAAAACGGACCATGGTGGAAAACTCTCCAGGAAATGCATTTGCTGACACTGAAATTACCCCTGAAGCTCCCAGTGCTATCATGGGAAGAGTTAGCTGATCGTCACCGGAGATCACCATAAAATCTTTCGGTTTATTCTTAATAATATGGTTTATCTGGTTAAGGTCGCCCGAGGCCTCCTTGGTAGCTATTATATTCCTGAAATCCCTTGCAAGCTTGAGTGTTGTATCTGCCGTGATATTACTGCCGGTCCGGCCCGGTACATTGTAGATGATTATAGGTAAACTGGAAGCGGAGGCTAATTTTTTATAGTGCTGATAAATTCCCTGCTGGGTAGGTTTATTGTAGTAAGGTGAGACAGATAGAATTGCTGCCAAAGGAAGTTTATCATCGCATACTGTTTCAATATCCTGCAGGACATCGTGGGTATTGTTGCCACCTATTCCCATAACAACCGGCACACGCCCGTTTACAGCTTCGAGAACGAAATTGATGACTGCGCATTTCTCTTCAAAATTCAAAGTTACTGATTCTCCGGTTGTTCCAAGAGCAACAATATATTCAACCTTACCTGCTATAAGGTGTTCTATAACCTTTCCCATTGAAACAAAATCAATACTATCATCTTCCCTGAAGGGTGTCACAACAGCTACGCCTGTGCCCATGAACAGTTTCTTTACCATAATAGTTTATATTTCCAGTGTTTGTACTTTAGGATGAATTATTCTGAGATAATGGGTCATTTGTTCAGTCAGGTATCCAACATCACGACTCTCTTTTATATCAATAGCGAGATCTGAATAGTCATACCCTTCAAAGAATTTTCCTGTCTTGAACTTAGCCTTTGATACAGCAAAAATATAGTCAACCGGAAAAGTCCTGTCTATGCTAAGGTTGATAAGGAGATCAAATTCTCTTTTAAGAAAATCCTTCACAAACGGAAGTTCCGGTATGAAATAAAGATTGAGGTCTTTCATACAAAAGAAGTTATATCCCTTTCTCAGTAACCATGTATCAGGAATTTCCCAGGCATCAATATAACCAATGACAAAAACCTGCTTACCCTCTGCAGTGAGTTCCTTTAGATAATCATTAACCGCCCGGAAAACAGCGTCATCAGACAGCTTAAACACAATTCCAACAGTTTGGGCATCAACCATGTTGATGAATTGTTTTTTTCTTGATAGCTTCCTGATCTTTCTTTTGAGCAGATAACTACCGGTTTTCTGTCTGATGTCTTTAAACAATATCACAATTCCGAATTCCTTTAAGGTTGAGTAAACCGTAAAATTAGTAAAATTATCAGGCTTTGGTAAATAAAAAATTAAGGATTTATCAATTCCGAAAACTCATCCTCAGAAATGACGGGAATATTTAATTTTTTTGCTTTCTGCAGTTTTGAGGGACCAATGCCGTCTCCGCCAACCAGGTAAGTAACATTGGAGGAGATAGCTGACACATTCACTCCTCCGTTCTCTTCAATCAATGCTTTAAGCTGATCCCTTGAGTAGCGGGTAAAGGTTCCGGAAATGACAAATTTCTTCCCTGACAGCGTCCCCTCAACCATATCCTCCAGACCCTCTTCCTGTTTCATATTTACTCCTGCCTGTCTGAGTTTATCAATAATCACCCGGTTGGATTCCCTTGAAAAATAATCCACTATGCTGAATGCAATCCTGTCACCCACCTCATCAATTGCAAGCAGCTCTTCTGCTCGGGCTTCCATAAGCTTATCAACCGAGGGAAAGGCTGCTGCTACCTTTTTTGCCACTGTCTCCCCCACGAACCTGATCCCGAGAGCATACAAGAGTCTGTTCCATGGCAGGGTTTTAGATTCTTCAATACTCGCCACCAGGTTTTGAGATGATTTTACAGCAAACCTGTCCAGTTGCATCAGATCCTCTTCCTTCAGGCTGTAGAGATCTCCCACATCTTCAATCAGTCCCTTCTCTACCAGCAGCCTGACAGTCGCCTCGGCCATATTGATATTCATTGCCTTCCTGCTGACATAGTGTTCTATCCTTCCCAGTATCTGAGGGGGACAGGTGTTTATCGCGGGACAATAGTGTTTTGCTTCGCCCTCAACTCTCACCAGCCTTGTTCCGCATGCCGGACATACTGATATATAACTGAGTGGACTGCTCTCCTTTTGCCTCAGTAACCGGTTAACCCCTACAATCTTAGGTATTATATCCCCTCCCTTTTCAACATAAACCGTATCACCCTGATGGATGTCCAGCAATTTCATCTGTTCCTCGTTGTGCATGGAAGCCCTCCTTACGGTTGATCCTGCAAGTAATACGGGCTCAAGGTTTGCAACCGGTGTGACAGCTCCTGTACGGCCCACCTGGAAAGTAACTGAAACCAGCCTGGTTGATGCCCTTTCGGCAGAGTATTTATAGGAGATTGCCCACCTGGGTGATTTAGCTGTAAAACCGAGTTGCCTGTGGAGGCTGAAGTCATTAAGCTTTACAACAACACCGTCAATATCGAAAGGAAGATTGTCGCGGTGCACCCTCCAGTGTTCGATAAATTCAATTACTTCATCGAGGTCTGCACATTTCCTGCTCTGTTTGGAAACCTTGAATCCCCACTCAGCCGCCTTCTGAAGATTTTCAAAGTGATGGTCAAACGGCAGGTTGTCACCAAGTATCCCAAACACTATACAGTCGAGCGGACGCCTGGCAACCAGCGATGAATTCTGCATTTTCAATGTACCTGCCGCAGCGTTTCGGGGATTGGCAAACAGGTTTTCACCGCGGTCGGCCCGCTCCCTGTTGAGCCTCTCAAACCCTTCCGACGGAAGCAATATCTCCCCGCGCACCTCAAAATGAGAGGGATAGCCGCTGCCCCTGAGTTTCAATGGTATACTTCTGATTGTCTTTGCGTTGGACGTAACATCATCACCCTGCTCCCCGTCTCCCCTGGTTATAGCTTTATCCAGCACACCGTCAATATAGGTAAGGCTTATAGCAACACCATCATACTTAAGTTCGCAAACATATTCAAAATTGCCCGGCACTGTTTTCCTTACCCTGTTGTCAAAGTCGGCGAGATCTTCACGTGAATAGGTATTGCCAAGCGAAAGCATGGGGTATTTGTGCCTCACCTGAACAAATTCTCTGCTTATATCACTGCCGACACGCTGCGAAGGTGATGACGGATCAGAATATGAGGGATATTCCTTCTCCAGGCTTATCAGCTCGTTCATCAACCGGTCATATTCCTGGTCGCTTATCACCGGATCGGCCATAACATAGTAACGGTAATTATGATCATCAAGTTCTTGCCGTAACTGCCGTATTCTCTCTCCCGGAGAACTGGTTTTGTTGCTCATTGTTTATTATTATAAGATATTCAGGTGATAAAAATATAAAAATAAACATACATTTTCCGGGCATTTTGATAAACAGATAAATTTGCATTTCAATTCGTTGAATTCTTGTTGTGTAATTGACCGCAGGTCAAATTTTTCTCATCTTGTCTGAGTTTATTTTTACGCAGAAAAAAATTTATGTACATTTGCAGAGGATTGGTTTCCGTCTGCAGCTTCTTGCAAACGGAATGAAAAGGGAACCAGGTGTGAATCCTGGACAGTACCCGCTGCTGTAATCTCCTTTGTTCTTTTTAAACATTCCTGCCACTGTTGCAGATATGTCGCAATGGGAAGGCGTTTAAAAAGGGAGTAAGTCAGAAGACCTGCCAGATCCGGTTATAAATGTTCGGGTGTAAACATAATTTTACCGGCTTGAAAACTTTGGCTTTTTCTTTATTCCTTCTTCTCAATTCAGTAATCGCAGGATCTGTTCCGGGGTCAGGACTTTCTGATACCACTGAGTTTGCAGTTAACTCTGAGCTTCTTGAGGATCATAAACATCTTAAATATCATGAGAATTATGAACCTCTTAAACTTTATGAGCATTATGAACATTATGATGCCTCCGACAGCATAATGCTGTATTCCATTCCCGAGGTTGTAATTGAACAGAACAGGCAGTCTTTTTTTAACGAGGATAAAAAAGTGAGTGTGCCCGATTCACTAATCAGAGCAGTATTCTCATCTGCTGATGCCGGCCTGCTTTTGTCGCTGTTCACCCCGGCATATATTAACACCAACGGCGGTAGCGGTTCATCCTCCTCCCTGTTTTTAAGGGGCGTCAATTCATACCAGACTACAGTCAGCTGGAACGGTTTTTTGCTTAACTCACTCAGCCTAGGAACAATGGACTTCTCTCTGATCCCCGTCGCAGCAGCAGGAGATATATCTGTTGTTCACGGTGCAGCAGGCAGCATAGCAGGCAGCGGCAACTTCGGGGGATCGGTGCTGCTGAGGAATAGAGCGGAATGGGATGACCGCCTGCAGGTGGGGGTTAAAAGCGAACTGGGAAGCTACGATGAAAGACACCTCTCACTATCGGCTAAAATTGGTAGCCGGATACTGCAGTACCAGTTGTATGTCTTCTCGCACAAGGCAGAGAATAATTTCATATATACCGATACCCATAAGCCTGGAAATCCGCTGGAAAGAGCCAGTAATAACACACTTAACAACACGGGTATAGTACAGAACCTTTTTGTCCGGCTTCCCCGCAATAACAAGATCGAGACCGGCATCTGGTACCAGTCCCGGAAAAAGGAGCTGCCAGCAATCATGGGTTCATATGTGCCGGCAAGTGCCATGCAAAGAGACAGCTCCCTGCGGGTCTATGCCAAATGGACAAAGGGCTGGAGCAGGGCATCATTATCACTCAATACTGCCATGTTCGATGAGTTTATGCTTTTCAGGGACAAGAACCTTCCGGACGACAACCACTATTCGATTGATTCGAGAATTCATTCGTCGAGATTAATGGGAGACTTGAACTACAGGTACGAGGTAACCGGGTACCTGATAGTCGATGGGGGACTCGAGGTGTCATCGCTTTCGGCCGATGTCGATGCATACGGTGGTAATGTAAGCGAAATCCGGTCGGCCGCCATTACCGCTATGAAGCTGAGGTGGAGCGGAATAACCGGTAATTTATCCCTGAGAAAAGAATTTCAGGGGGATATAGAGATACCTCTTCTGTTTTCAGCTGGAGTGAAAAAGGATTTGCCCTTTCGGGGACTGGCTATTAAATCAAGCTATTCAGACCAGTTCAGGATCCCGACTTTCAATGACATGTACTGGAAGCCGGGCGGAGATCCTCAACTTTTGCCGGAATCGGGATATACTGCCGATTTAGGACTGGTGCAGGTGATAGAAACAAGAACGGGGTCAGGAGTAACAGTTGATGTAACCGCTTACAGGTCTGAGATAAACAACATGATACAGTGGGTACCAACAGGTACCGGTTCCTGGTGGGGACCTGAAAACCGGAAAGAGATACTGGTGCGCGGGATAGAAAGCTCACTTCTATCCAGGGGTAAGATAAGACAATTTAGTTACACCCTGGGTATAAGCCATAATTTCGTCAGATCGCAGATAACGGCAACCTATAACGGGATAAAATCACATGAAGGCAATCAGCTTATGTATGTACCGGTCCATACCGGCTCTGTCAGGGCCGGATTAAGCTCCGGCCGAAGCTTTTTCGGCTTCACTGGCAACTATACGGGGAGCAGGTTTACCGGTAACGACAATAATAGGCAATATATGATGCACCCATTTATGGTATTCAACGGATATGCAGGATACAGGATTAAAGCAGGTGACGTTGCAGGAAAAATACAGCTAAGGGTAATGAACCTGCTAAATAACCAATACCAGGTTGTACGCTCCTACCCCATGCCGGGCCGTACCTTCCATCTTAGCTTGTCACTGGATTTTAACACATGATGATGCAACCAACAAAAAAAGTAAACTCTCATTTATTCAGGCATTCAAGCATATAGCAATTTGATTATGAACAATACAATATTAAATTATCTCAAAAAAACATCAAAATGAATCTCATATTATTCTCCACCATGAAACCAATCAAAGTGAAACTCAAATCAACTTCATTTTTTGAAAAACCATATACGGCATACAGAAATCTCTTTTTGAGTAATCTAACATCCATTGCGAAAAGATTTAGAATCTCATCTCTTTTCCCTCTTCGCCTGAGAGCCGGTTCCTTCCAGGCGGCTTTATTCCTTATTACAGTTATTGCCACAACCTTTTTATCATGTGAAAAGGATGATAGCAGACCTGACAAAAGAGGCTATGCCAAAGGTGTCTTCATAAGCTGCGAAGGGAGTTTTAATGCCGGCAACGGTTCAGTAAGCTGGTATGATACCGACTCTTTGGCAGTAGTTAACAACCTGTTTTCACTTGTCAACGGGAGACCAGCAGGCGATGTGGTACAGTCCTTCTCCATTGCAGGCGATTATGGGGTTATAGTGGCTAACAATTCACACAAAATTGAGGTGGTAAATCTGGAAACCTTTGAATCTGCCTCTACAATAACCGGTTTCTCCTATCCCAGGTATTTTGTCTATTCTGGTAACGGCAGCGGTTATCTTTCAAACGGCAGCTTCGACGGACAGGTTTACAAAATAGACCTGGCTGGTGGAGAAATAACAGATACTATAGAGGTCGGGCAGGGACCCGAACGTATGGTTATTTCCGGTAATCATCTGTTTGTAGCGAACAGCGGCGGATGGGGCTTTGATAATACCGTTTCGGTAATTGATATAATGAGCGACCAGGTGGTCAGTACCATTGAAGTGGGAGATATACCAGTAGCTATAGTTGCTGACAGGAATAATGATATATGGGTACTCTGCAGGGGAAAAGTGGTGTATAATGAGACATGGACAGAGATAATTGAGGAGACAGATTCAAAGCTTGTCAGGATAAATGCAACAAATCTTGAAGCCGACAGGCATGTAGTTACAGGCAGTAAAGGGGATTGGTTCAATCCTTCCTGGATGACCGTTAACCCTGAAAAAGATGAGCTCTGGTTCGGAGAAGCCGGGGGAATTTACCGAATGAGCATCGATGATACAGTACAACCCGCTGAGCCATACATTGCTGAAATATTCTCATATGCTGCAAAAGACCCGGTTTCCGGCCTGATCTTTGCTCTTGAGATCACCGATTACAACTCACCGGGGTTATTACACGTCTATAATGGTGACGACCTCCATTCGATAATAGAAACAGGTATTGCTCCCGGAGAGATTACCTTTGTCGAATAAGACGGATAAAATGTCAAGTAGTATTACTTACAGAAGTAACAGCTTTGCATTACACATAAAAACTTTTTCATCAGTTCATGCGTAATTTAAGATGAAAATAATTGACATAAAGTTCGATTTCCCATGCAAAATCTAGCTCCCTGTTGTTATTTTCAACAGATGAGAAATTCATATATTTGACAAATGAACTTCAAAAAGGATATACATGGAAAGTATTCCGGATGCAAAGAATTTCTATTTTGCCTTCTCCTTTTTGGAGCCGCCCATTTAAATCTGCATGCCCAGCTCAGCTATGGAGGAAAACCGGTTTACCAGGAGGAAGGTAAGCTACGGGATTTACCGGTAATAAGCATGCCTGCATTTGATGCAGTTAAATACCGGGATGAGATAACTGAAGAAATGGACAGCAGGTTGAAACCACTGATCTTTGCGCGTACTTTCGAATTAAGTATTAATCCCCGCCAGGACGGACTATGGGAAGAGACGAATGATGGCAGGCAAATTTGGCGAATAGCCCTGAAATCAGGAGGTGCCTATTCCCTGAATATTATTTTCAGCAGGTTTATGCTAAGACCCGGGGTTTCGGTGTTTATTTACAATGAAGACAAATCACATGTGCTTGGCGCCTATAACCACCTGAATAACCAGCTGTCAGGCTCACTGGCAGTTGAGCCTGTAGAGGGTGAAATGCTGATCATTGAAATGCAGGTTGAGGGCGGTATAGAAAATTACGGACGCCTGGAGATCGGGAGCCTCCATCATGATTTTATGGGAATCATGTCTCCGAAAAGCCATCGGCTCGGCCTGTCCGGTAAATGCAATATCGACATAAACTGTCCCCCGGGAAATGAATGGCAGACTGAAAAAAATGCAGTTGCCAGGATCCTCACCAACGGAAACCAGCTCTGCACAGGAGTTATGGTAAACAATACGGCTAATGATGGTGAACCATACCTGATGACTGCAAATCATTGCATTGACGACAGCACAAAGGCTGCCAATTCGGTTTTCCTTCTGGGTTTTGAGAGCCTTTTCTGCAACGGATCAGCTAGTCCGGCAAGTAAAACCTTGTCAGGTTCGGACCTTCTGGTAACACAAGAAAACCTTGATTTTACGCTTGTCCGCATCAGGGAGATGCCTCCTCCCTCCTACCGTCCATGGTATGCAGGATGGGACCGGTCGGCCGGGATACCTGAAAGCAGTGTCTCTATTCATCACCCCAACGGCGATATAAAAAAGCTGGCGATCGATAATGACCCTCCTTCAACAGGGACCTTCGGAAGCGGTTATACCGCAAACGGTCACTGGATTATCAACCTGTGGGAAATTGGCACAACCGAAGGAGGGTCATCAGGAAGCCCTTTATTCGACCAGGGAGGCCTCCTCAGGGGGGTTCTTACCGGCGGCGATGCCGGATGTGGCGACGCGGCAAATGATTTTTACTGTAGGTTTCAACTGGCATGGGACATGTACGAAGGCACAAACAGGCAGCTTGAGCCATGGCTCGATCCTCTTGCTACTGGAGCAGAAGTCCTCGAAGGAATAAATCCCTATACAGAAAACGAACTGGCAGCAGATTTTACCATAAATACCATTGAGGTTTGTGAGGGCGACAGGGTTGTCTTCACCGACTTTTCGACAGGTGGCCCCGACTCATGGTCCTGGGATTTCGGTCCGGGAGCCGATCCCCCCGCAGCATTCTCGGCCGGACCCCACTTTGTAAAGTATACGGAAGGAGGTATCCGTACAGTAACACTTGCAATTACCGGAAATGGTAATTCAGATACAAGGGAGATGGAATACAACCTGGCAGTCAAAACAGAAAACCTGCCCATAGCAGGGTTCTCATATACCGAAGATGAACTTTCGGTTCAGTTCCATGACTTATCTGATAATGCTGCCTCCTGGTATTGGGAATTCGGTAACGGACGTATCAGTACACACACAGGGCCAGTGCACAAATATGCTGATGCAGGAAACTATATAGTTAAACAGCTGGTCCGGAACAGGGCCTGCTCAGATACCATGACGCATATGATACTGGTCACCTCGCTGGCAGGTTTTGAGGAATCTGTAAAAAATGAAATTAAAATTTATCCGGTCCCTGCAGGTTCTTATGTAATAATTGAAAGTGATATCCGGTCAGATGATGCAATGAATATAGAACTGCTTACCATTACAGGCAAAAGCCTTCTTCTGAAAAGGGCAGTACCCGGCTCCGGAACATCAGTGTTAGACCTCAGCGGGATCCCCCCGGGCACATATATTCTCAGGATTTCAATCGGAAGCAATACAATTACCAGGAAAATTACGGTTATTGGTTAAAAAGAAGAAACAAAAAAGAAGAAACAAAAAATATAAATGATAAGGTAGATTAACCAGGAATATATTTTTAAGATTACCATAATATCATTCAAATTACAATTTAAGATCATAAGGCCTTGCATATCAACACAATCACAGCGTTTCAGTTTCAGAAATACACGGCCAGATTATCAATTGGTAAATCAGCCGTTTTAATAATAATTATCATTGCATTATCCGTAGTAGCCTGCCGCGATAATATTGAAAATATAAGTGATCGACGATCCGGGAACGGAAATATTGTCCATGCAAGGGGATTTGATATTCATGAGTTTGAAAATTACCGCGTACTGGAGGTCTACAATCCCTGGCAGGGTGCCCGTGATGTACTGTTCAATTACATCCTTCTCCAGCAAGGGCAGGAGCTGCCGGCAATAATCCCTGAAGGCAAAGTTATCCGTACCCCTGTACGCTCGGTAATATGCCTTTCTACAACTCATGTCGCCCTGCTTGATTTTATTGACGAAACCGGAGTTATAACCGGCATATCCGGAAGTGAGTTCATATACAATCCGGAATTAAGGGAAAAAATAGACAGCAAAGAGCTTCCGGATATTGGTTACGATATGAACCTCGACTATGAACGTATACTTACCCTGGACCCGGATATCATCCTTGCCTATGGTGTGGGCGCTGAGGCCGGTGCATGGCTCGACAGGCTCAGATCCCTGGGCATGAATGTCATTATGGTTGGGGAGTACCTCGAAAGTTCACCGCTGGCGCAGACCGAGTGGGTGAAATTTATTGGTCACCTGTTTAATAAGCAGGATATAGTGAACGAGAAATTCACCAAAACAGAAAGTGATTACATGGAACTAAAACGACTTGCATCCGATGTGGGCAACCGTCCCGTAGTGATGAGCGGACTCCCGTGGAGGGAGAACTGGTTCGTTCCCGGTGGCAGGTCGCATTTCGCAACACTTATTGATCATGCGGGTGGTGAATATTTATGGTCAGGCAATACAAGGAGGGAAAATTTTCCTGTTAATATTGAGACCGTTATAGAGAAAGGATCAGCGGCCGATTTCTGGATCAATACAGGCACTGCAACTAAGAAAAGTGAAATAGAGAGCAGCGATAAAAGGCTTGTTACACTCAGGCCTTTCCATACTGACAGGGTTTACAACAACAATGCCAGATTAAACAGGTATGGTGGAAATGATTACTGGGAGTCAGGCATAGTGAATCCACAGCTGATTCTCAGCGATATGATACATATCCTCCACCCCGAACTGCTGCCTGATCATAAACCTGTTTACTACAAAAAGCTGGGGGATTAAATTGTAGATTAACATATCAACTGAACTACAGAACTACAGAACTACTGAACTACTGATAAAACTGAACTACTGATAAAACTGAACTACTGATAAAACAGCAAAAAAAATTAATGTCTCACAAATTAATATGAATAAGGAAAACCGGCAAAATAAGAACACCATCCTGTTTATCGTACTGTCGGTAACAATTATAATAGCATTTCTGGCAAACCTGTTTACCGGTACGGTACAGGTTCCTGTACAGGAAATATTACGGATTCTCTCGGGGGGAGAGGCATCGAGGCCTGAGTGGGGTGTTATAGTTACCGAACTCAGGCTGCCCAGGTCGGTCACTGCATTAACAGCAGGAATAGGGTTATCGGTAAGCGGCCTGCTGATGCAAACAGTTTTCCGGAATCCCCTTGCCGGCCCCTATGTTCTGGGCATCAGCGCTGGTGCCAGCCTTGGTGTTGCAATCGTAGTAATGGGCTTGTCATTTATCACCGGCTCTGCATCCCCGGCTTTACAAGGCAGCTGGACAACAGTTATAGCAGCATGGCTTGGTTCGGGGCTGGTCCTGATGCTTATTCTGCTCGTCAGCTTCAGGGTTCGTGATATAATGACCATACTTATTTTAGGCATAATGTTTGGAAGTGCAACAACAGCGCTGGTGAGTGTTATGCAGTTTTTCAGCACCGAGGCAATGCTGAAATCATTTATGATATGGACAATGGGAAGCCTGGGTGGAGTGACCAACAATCAGCTGTGGATACTGGTTCCTGCTGTTGCCGGGGGAGTGGTTATTTCGCTGGGATCAGTCAAACTGCTTAACATGATGCTGCTTGGAGAGAACTATTCCCGTATCATGGGGATGAATATTACACTTGCCCGGATACTGGTGTTTTTCAGTACCAGCCTACTTGCAGGTACTATCACGGCATTTTGCGGACCAATTGCATTTGTAGGGATTGCTGTACCACATTTATCCAGGCTACTGTTCCGCAACGCCGATCATGCCATATTGCTACCGGCAACTATCCTGGTTGGAGGTATAGTTATGCTTGCCGGTGATATAATCGCGCAGCTACCCGGACTCGAAAGCAGTCTGCCCATAAATTCGGTAACCGCACTTCTCGGTATACCCATTGTTATATGGATAGTTATCAGAAACCAGAAACTGACAGGAATTTTCTGAGATCATGAGCACCAATAACAGGATATTACATACCAGAAATGTATCTATCGGCTTCAGCGGAAAGAAGGATAATACCAGGGCGATTTACAGCGATATAAATGTGAGCGCCGGCGAATCTGAACTGGTGGCACTTTTCGGGCCCAACGGCATTGGTAAAAGCACGCTTCTCCGCAGCCTTGTCAGGCTCCTGTCCCCTGTTTCGGGCGACATATACCTTTACGAGAATAATATAAACTCCCTTTCTGGTAATAACCTGGCAAAGCAGGTCGGATTTGTATCGACCGAAACTGTCAGCGTGAACAATCTGACAGTATACGATCTGGTGTCACTGGGCAGGTATCCTTATACCGGCTGGCTGGGAAGACTGCATCAGCAGGACATAGAAAAAGTGGAAGATGCTATTAATATGGTAGGTATCTCTTCTCTCAGGAACAAATACATTAACCAGATCAGCGATGGTGAGAGGCAGAGGACAATGATCGCAAAAACGCTTGCCCAGGACACGGCGGTGATAGTTCTGGATGAACCAACAGCCTTCCTTGATCTGCCCAATAAATATGAGGTTGTGCATCTGCTGCATAAACTTGCAGGGGAAAGGGGTAAAACGATAGTCTTTTCCACTCACGACCTTAATATTGCAATCCAGGAGGCAGATAAGATATGGCTCATGCTTCCCGAAGGGATAATGCAGGGATCACCCGAAGACCTTATCCTCGAAGGTTCATTCGGTAAAATGTTTGAGCACACCAACCTGATGTTCAATACGGGGAAAGGGGAATTCCGGATAAAACGTGACCTGAGGCGCAGAACAGGACTCAGGGGTCCGAAAAAGGAGGTATGGTGGACACGCAATGCGCTGGAAAGAATAGGTATAGAGGTAAGAGACAATGAGAGCAATGATATTATGATTACCATTACTTTCATTGGGGGTAAAAGATCATGGAAGGTATCTGCCGGGAATTCAACACGGCATTTAGAAAGCATATATGATCTCTGCGTACATCTTGCAGATATTTACACTCGTGATCAGGATTACCAAACCTCATAAACTAAAAATCCTGGTTTTACTTGCTCACTTCCCTGTTGAATAAGCACTTCCCGGTGTGACATATTTCCGGCTGTCAGACTTAATTGTTGGGCCAGCCCGGGCTGTTTACGATAATGCCTGCTTCATCAATAACTTGGCTGTAGCTGGATTGGTTGCAAGGGGTATATTATGGACATCGCAGATTCGCATCAGCATGGCGATATCCGGCTCGTGAGGATGCATTCCCAGCGGATCACGAAAAAAGAAAACCATCCCTATCTCTCCGTTAGCAACCATGGCTGCAATCTGGGCATCACCTCCTTTGGGACCGGAAAGAACTTTCGATACCTTCAAGCCTGCTTCTTCAGCATGGGTTCCGGTAGTGCCGGTGGCAACAAGTGTTATTTTTTCTTCCTTCAGCAAATCAAGATGTTTCATCATAAAAGAGACCATCTCGGCCTTCTTCCCATCATGGGCTATTATGGCTATCTTCATACAGGTTTAAAGTTTATGGCAGTTACAAGATTCAAAAGTACCATTAATTATTGATGCCTGGATTAACTATTTGTAAAATTTTCCATTCCTTAAAAACTACTGCATAAAAAGTACAATAATGCATTATTTTCCTCTTTACCCCCCTTTTTTTATTATCCTCTATTCTTTTTTTTATCTTTTTTTTATTTTACCCCCCTTTTATTTGTGTATATATAAATTTAATTAATACTTTTGTCGGAGATAAGTACAATATTTAATTACATCAAAACTTAAACAATGAAAAGGACTTTTTTATCAATAGTATTGACAGCGGCAATGTGCTATCCGGGTATAATATCTGTAACTGCACAGGAGCAATCCAATTTAACCTTCGGTGCAGATGTTGCGAGCAGGTATGTATGGAGGGGAATAAATCTCGGAGGATCTTCACCTCACATTCAGCCTTTTATGGAGTATAGTGCAGGTAATTCAGGTCTGGCTCTTGGTTTCTGGGGATCATACGGGCTGAGTTCAGGGTCGGCACTGACTGAAGCCGATTTTTATGTATCCTATACACCAGTTGATTTTCTGACTTTTACAGTGACAGACTACTTTTTCCCTTCAGACATACCCTTCTCAAGGGATAATTATTTTGATTACAGAAAGGGAGAGACCGGGCACACCCTTGAGGCAATGGTCAGCTTCAACGGTACTGAAAATTTTCCACTCTCTGTCCTTTTTGCCATGAACTTTTACGGGGCTGACGGGCTGGATGAAAACGGAGAAAGCTATTTTGCTAAATATCTTGAAATAGGATATTCTGCCTCCGTGAGAGAGTATGAAATAGAAACCTTTATAGGTATGGCGCTGGATAATCCAAAAACAGAACAGGGAGCTGAAGGATGGTACGGAGATTCAGGCGGTGTTATAAACCTAGGGGCAAGCTTATCAAAAAATATTAAGTTCTCAGAAAAGATTGAACTCCCGGCATTTTCATCACTTATTTTCAATCCCGAGGCCGGAAATATATTTATGGTAATCGGAATCTCCTTCTGATATAAAAGATCGTAATCTTAAAGCAGTAATTATAAACTCAATCAATCACTTAATCATGAAACGAATTGAAGCAATAATCAGAAAAACAAAATTTGACGAAGTAAAAAATGCTCTCCATGAGGCAGACATCGACTTTTTTTCCTTCTGGGAGGTCCGCGGTATAGGGCAGGCGAGGCAGGGAAGAGTCTACAGGGGAATTGTGTATGACACCGGATCGATAGAGAGATTACTACTGTCAATAGTTGTAAGGGATGTTAATGTCCAAAAAACTGTAGATGCAATATTGAATTCCGCAAAAACGGGTGAAATAGGCGATGGAAGAATTTTCATCCTGCCCGTGGAAAATGTCTACAGGATAAGAACTGGAGAAGAGGGAGATGAAACCCTTTATATCAAGGAAGAAGAAAAACTAAAATAATTTTAAAACTATCAAAACTGATAAAATGGAAGATACAATTAGTTATGAATCAGTGGCCGTAAGCATCAGTGACCTGGCATCGTCGGCCGATACTGTCTGGGTATTGATCGCAGCCGCTCTTGTAATGTTCATGCAGCCGGGGTTTGCAATGGTGGAATCAGGTTTTACCCGTGCAAAGAACAGTGCAAACATCCTTATGAAGAATATAATGGACTTCTCATTTGGCTCACTCTTCTTCTGGATAATCGGCTTCAGCATCATGTTTGGAACCGGTAACGGAGGGTTTATGGGAAAAATATACCTTTTTGGCAGCGGTATTGAAAACGGTGATATTCCCGGACTGGCATTTCTGATATTTCAGACTGTTTTTGCAGCCACCGCGGCAACTATTGTGTCGGGTGCAATGGCTGAAAGGACAGAGTTTAAAACCTATATCATCTTCAGTATAGTTATTACAACAGTAATATATCCCATTTCAGGACACTGGATATGGGGTGACGGATGGTTATCGTCAATGGAAATACCATTTCATGATTTTGCCGGCTCTACAGTAGTTCACTCAGTAGGCGCGTGGGTAGGTCTTACCGGCGCAGCAATTCTGGGGCCCAGGATCGGTAAATATAACGGGAAAACGAATGCCATACCCGGGCACAGCCTCACCCTCGGAGCACTGGGTGTTTTTATCCTGTGGTTTGGCTGGTTCGGTTTTAATGCAGGCTCCCAACTGGCATCCTCGGGTACGGAAAACTCATATGCAATAGCACACATCTTTGTTACCACAAACCTCTCTGCGGCATCAGGAGTGATCGGTGCTTTGCTGACTGCATGGATGCTTTACAAGAAGCCAATATTGTCACTCACGCTTAACGGAGCCCTTGCAGGTCTTGTAGCAATAACTGCAGGAACCGACGTTGTTAGCCCGGCAGGTGCGGTAGCAATAGGATTGATGGCAGGGGTACTCCTGGTATTCTCAGTATCTTTGTTCGACAATATACTTAAAATAGACGATCCGGTTGGTGCAATCTCCGTTCACGGTGTTTGCGGTGCATTCGGAACTCTTATGGTCGGAATATTCTCAACTGACGGAGGCCTTCTGTACGGAGGCGGAGCGGGACTGCTTTTGTCACAGTTGATAGGGGTAGTATCAGTGGCAGCATGGGCACTGGGAACTGGTTATATACTCTTCACAACACTCAAGGCAACTGTAGGCCTGCGCGTATCGAAACGTGTTGAGGAGGAGGGTCTTGATATATATGAGCACGGAGAAACAGCCTACAACTAAACCGGCATAAGAAAAAAAACCTGCAGTCGACTCAATGAACTGCAGGTTTTTTTATTATCTCCTTATAAGCAACCAGGCATCATGAAATTCGGGCGAGGATCTGCGGATCTGCAAAACCCTTTGCCGGGCATCCGCTTCACGTGAATATGAATCAACACTAACACGGTTATATCCTGTTTCAGATAAAAGGATTACGGGCGAATACCCTTCATTTTCGAGTCTGGATTTGAACCGGTCGGCATTCTGTTTAACACTGAAGCTTCCAAGTATAACAAAAAAGCGGTTTATATCGTGACTCACCTCATCCTCCTTACGTTCGAAGTCAAAGCTTTCTTCAACAACCGGTATTTCTTCAGGTTCAATAATCTCGGGCTCTGGTCGCTCGGCAACATTTCTGTTTACCGGCGGTGGCGGAGGAGGTTCAACAGCCGTCATCTGCTGCCCGGATTTGCAAGCCATGGATGATATTGCCAGAACAATTAAAATCTGTGTTAGTCTCATTTTTGGTAGTTTATTAAAGTATATTTAAAAGCTTGATAATTAAGTAATGATAATCACACCTGCCCTATTGGCCTTCGGTCGATCTCACATGAATAAATTACAAAAAATAATCAGTCCAATAACTTCTGCAGACATACATTTATTATCGGGAAATACCGCTGTTGATAAATATTTCACAAAAAATCGGAACAATAGTTACATATCACTAACAATGTGCAACTTATCCGTCATTAAAAAAAAGTTATTAACAACTGATTTCTGTCAATTTTATGTATTATCATTCACAGGAAGCTTCAAAAAATTTCCCTGCCCCGCAATCTCTATAACGTGATCTTACAATCTGTTTCCGGCAAGAAGTTTCAAATCAGCCAGGGAGATGGCGGTAATTGCCTCAAGCACTACGGGTACCCTTAATGCAATACAGGCATCATGCCTGCCTTTCACTTTCAGCTCTTCAACCTTTCCTGTTTTTATGCTATAAGTATTTTGTTTAACCGAAATACTTGATGTTGGCTTTACAGCGATCCTGAATACAAGCTCATTTCCGTTTGTCAATCCTCCCGATATCCCGCCTGCATTATTTGAAGCGGTTTTACCGGTATCGTCAACAATAGGATCGTTATGGCTGCTACCGCGCATAGAGGCTGCCGCAAAACCCGATCCGAATTCGATCCCCTTTATCGCCGGAATGGCAAATGCCATATGGGCTATGACCGACTCGACCGAATCAAAGAATGGCTCTCCCCATCCAACAGGAATACCCGTTGCCCTGCATTCAACCAATCCCCCAACAGAGTCGCCGTCCTCAAGAGCAGCAGCAACGCTCTTCTCAATGTCTGAACTGCCACCGGCACTTATGAGTTTTGCCTCTATTGTGACCGTTGACAACACCTTCTTTGCCACTACCCCCGCAGCCACAAGGCACAAGGTCAGCCTGCCGGAGAAATGGCCGCCCCCCCGGTAGTCGTTGAATCCCATGAACCTTTTATATGCCACAAAGTCGGAATGACCCGGCCTGGGAGTCTCTCTCAGATCTGCATAATCGCCCGACCTGACATTCATGTTCCTGAAAAGGATTGTCAAGGGTGCGCCGGTTGTATGGCCGTTGAAAAGCCCTGATACAATATCGGGGAGGTCCTCCTCAACCCTGGGAGTTGTTCCGGCCTTCCCTGCCCTGCGGCGGCCAAGATCGGCATTGAAGTCTTCTGTTGCCAAAGGTAGTCCCGGAGGACAACCATCAATGGTAACACCAATAGCCTCTCCGTGTGATTCACCAAAAAGGCTGACCCTGAAAACTCTTCCGGTACTGTTCATCTGTATAAAATTGGTTAATTAAAATTAATTTATTTTTCTATCAGTTTTTCCAGGTCTTCGAAGAAACCGGGCCACGATTTTGCAACTGCACCGGCCCCCCCTATTATAACAGGTCCTTCAGCTGCCGTTGCAGCCACTGCACATGCCATTGCAATCCGGTGATCATCGTGGGAGTGTACTGAACCACTTCTGCATCCACCCCCGGAGATTGTCATAAGGTCATCTTCCACATTAATCTTTACACCAAGTTTTGCAAACTCCTGCCGCAAAGTAGCGGCCCTGTTGCTCTCCTTATGGATCAGCCTTGAGGCTCCACTGATCTTTGTTTCACCCATACAATAGGCCGCAAGAGATACTAGAGGCGGGAACAGGTCAGGGCAGTGGGTTGCATCAAACTCAAAAGCCTTTAAATGGCCTTTACTGACGGTGACTTCCTGTTTGCCATATGATACTATTGCTCCGGCCCTTTCTAGTGCCTCAGTTATTGCCCTGTCGGCCTGGGGCGAACTGATTTCCAGGTTATCTACAACTACCTCGCCGCCAATTGCTCCTGCCACAAGAAGAAATGCCGCCCCGCTCCAGTCGCCTTCAACAACATACCGCCGGGGTATGTATTTTTGTCCGTTTTGAACTATAAACTCATTGTAACCGATGTTCTCTGCCACCACCCCGAAGCTTTCCATTACATTAAGGGTGATATCTATATATGGACGGCTCTTAAGGTTTTTTACAATTATTCTAACATCATCTTTTGCATAAGATGCGACTATCAGCATACCGGTAAGCACCTGCGAGCTGAATGATCCGTCCACCTCCGCCACACCGCCTATGACGGGACCGTGAACGGTCAGTGGCAGATAGCCGTCATTGGTGGAACACTTCACTCCCATTGCACGGAGTGATTCCTCCACAACATTCATAGGCCTTCGAAGCAGCGAACCCTTCCCCGAAAGGGTAACAGGTTTATCAAAAACAGAGGCAACCGCCGAGAACATCCTGATGCTCAATCCGGCTTCACCACAGTCCAGCGCTGCATGCGGCAGGGATAATCCGCCACTAATAACCAGTCCCCGTTCCGTAACATCCACCCTTGCGCCCATCTGTTTCACAACATTGATTGCTGCAAGAACATCATCCGAAGATCCGGGATACAGGATCTCCGACCGGCCATCTGCCATAGCAGCTATTGCAATTGCTCTCTGGGCATAACTTTTAGAAGGGGGAGCCTGTACCCTACCCCTTATTGCCGAAGGCTTTACTTCTCTCTTCATCAATAATCATCTTAATTTTTTTGTCATTGAGTCCCCTGCCATCAACCAGCATATGAATATTTTCGCCAGACAAAATACCGGGTGACCTGTCTTTTATAATTCTGGTGACCAGGTTTCGCTTATCAATACCAGCCTTCATGCCAGAGTCCATTACATCAATATCTGCCTTTTTACCGGTAAAAAGCCGGTACGCCTCAACCGCCTGGTGCAGCAACCATCTGTCTCCCTTTATTACCCTGCATGGCATTACGGGATCCGGATACTGCTCCAGGACCTGCTGCGCTGAATCTTTCCGGGTTAGTCCGGCCGACGATCTGTAATTTGCATCCACAATAACAAGTCCCCTGTGAAGTTGCTCCGTTTTAAATGGATAAACGCCCGGGGGAAGCGTAATAACCAGAACATCATAATTTTTGAGCAGTCCCGCTGCCGCCTCCAGGGAAGCATGCCTGCAACCTGCTTTCGCGGCAAATTCATATGCCTTTGCCTCGCTGCGGTTTGCTAATGTAACATCGGCCCCCATCTGTTGGAGCCCAACTACAGCAGCCTTTCCTGCACCACCGGTTCCCATGACCATACACCTCCTGCCCGACGGATCGATTCCGGCCTCCAGCAAGGCCCCGGTAACACCATCTGCATCGGTGTTGTAACCGGTAAGGTTGCCGCCGTCATTAATTATCGTATTCACGGCAGAGATCATCTCTGCCCCTGGAGACAGCC
>SKND01000275.1 GCA_007120695.1 Bacteroidales bacterium
TCGTTGCCGTAAACAAAGATCCCAATGCACCCATATTTATGAGGGCGGATTATGGTATTGTGGGTGACATACAGGAGGTTATGCCCAGACTCATAGCGGCAGTAAAAGCTTTCAGGCCGGCGTCAGTGGAAGGTTCAGTAAGCTGATCATATGATTTATAAATGACTGGCAGGTATCTCCCATAAAACTTTTTTTCTTCTGTCGGGGTGAATTTTGCATGTTAACAAAAATTCCTTTTGCGATTTTATTTAGATGCAAAATTCATGTATATTTGACGTCCAATCATTCTTGATTCATATGATAAAACACTTGGTAGTTGGAGGTCATAAGCTTGCCTATCAGTGGATTAACAATAATTCATCCAATTCTGAAAAACCGGTAATTGTATTTCTGCACGAAGGTCTCGGCTGTATGAAGCTGTGGAAAGATTTTCCTGTCCAGCTGTGCAGAATGACCGGGTGCAGGGGACTGATGTACGACCGATATGGTTATGGCGAGTCGGACAAAATAGAGGAACCGAGAGAAAATGATTTCCTTTATCACGAAGCTGCCAAAGTATTACCCGAGCTGCTCGAAAAACTTATGATTACCCGGCCGGTAATGCTCTTCGGTCACAGCGACGGCGGCACCATCTCACTCATTTTTTCGGCTATTTATCCTGACAGGTCGGCAGCCCTGGTAGCAGAAGCATCACACATATTTGTCGAGCCGGTCACCCTGGAGGGAATAAAACATGCAATCCATGCCTACAGGAATAACGGACTAAAGGAGAAGCTGGTGAAATACCACGGAGAAAAAACCGATTCAATGTTTTACAGCTGGGCCGATGTATGGACATCTCCGGAAACCGCGGGATGGAGCATCGAGCTTATCCTGCCTGAAATAAAAGCGCCGGTGCTTGCCATACAGGGCAATGATGACAATTACGGCACGGAGGTACAGACTGACATGATAACAGCACATGTTAACGGTCCCAGCAGGAAACTACACATACCCGATTGCGGTCACATACCGCATCATGAGCAGAGGGAGATCGTGCTCAGGCATACTGCCGAATTTTTTGCAGGACAGCCGGAGCTGGTTTGATCGCGGGAACAGTTATGAGCAATTATAACTACAAAACAATAAGAAACCGGTCAGCAGGAATATTTAAGGACAGGGGCAGCAAGTTCCTCGCCTTTGCCTTTCCGGTATCAACCGAAGACCATATAAAAGAGATCATGGACAACCTCCGCCGGGAATACCATGATGCCCGCCATCACTGTTATGCCTGGAGGCTTGGAGCAGACCTGGAGCATTTCAGGGCCAATGATGACGGTGAGCCGTCGGGAACTGCCGGGCGGCCTGTTCTGGGACAAATTCAGAAATATGAACTAACCGATATCCTTATTGTGGTTGTAAGGTATTTCGGGGGTACGCTGCTGGGAACCGGGGGACTGATAAATGCTTACCGGTCGGCTGCCACCGATGCACTTGAACAGGCAGAGATAATAAGAATGGATGTAAAAGAGAGGTACGAGGTAAAATTTCCCTACTCAGCCATGAATGATGTTATGAAAGTGCTCAAAGAGGAACAGGCCCATCAGGTCAGCCAGGATTTTGATATGGACTGCAGCATTCTTGTAACCATCCCTCTCGAACGTTCGGACAGGCTAACCGGCCGGCTGGGTGGAATAGAGCAGGTTAAAATATCCCTGCTTACCCCATAAGTTATTAATAAAATATCAACACCTGTTTCACGGCTGCAACATCTTGCTTACATTTACCCTTATAACCACAAAAACCTAACTCCGTGCAAAACAGAAGCCTAATATCAATCAACGACTATTCGAAGGAAGAGATCCTTCGGGTGCTGGACCTGGCAGGTGAGTTCGAGCAGAACCCCTCCCAGGATATCCTCAGAAACCAGGTAATTGCCACACTTTTTTTCGAGCCATCCACCAGGACCCGGCTTAGTTTTGAAAGCGCAGTCAACAGGCTTGGCGGCAAGATCATAGGGTTTTCAGACTCCTCATCATCAAGTTCAACCAAGGGAGAAAGCCTGAAAGACACTATTAAGACGGTAAGCAACTACAGCGATCTTATCGTTATGCGCCACCCAATAGAAGGTAGCGCCCGCTATGCCAGCGAGATTGGCATGGTACCCATTGTCAATGCAGGAGACGGCGCAAACCAGCATCCCACACAAACACTCCTGGATCTGTACTCCATCAGGAAAACCCAGGGTACGCTAGAAAACCTGAACATTTTCATTGTTGGCGATCTGAAGTACGGAAGGACCGTCCATTCTCTCCTGATGGCAATGGCCAGATTCAATGCAACCTTTTACTTCATATCACCCAAAGAACTGCGCATTCCGGCTGAATACAAGATGTTCCTGGACCAGAGGAACCTGAAGTACTATGAGCAGATCGATTTCAGGGATATCGTAGGCGAAGCTGATATAATCTACATGACAAGGGTGCAAAAGGAGCGATTTTCAGATCCTATCGAATATGAAAAGACTAAAAATGCTTATGTGCTGAAAAACAGCATGCTTGAGGGCACAAGGGATAATCTGAAAATACTCCACCCGCTGCCACGTGTGAATGAAATAAGCACCGATGTTGATGACAACGAAAAAGCCTACTATTTCACGCAGGCACTCAACGGTGTCTATACCCGTCAGGCTATTATTTCGCTTATTCTGGGACTAAAAAACTAACCATACCATGGCTAAAGATATAAAACAACTTAAAGTTAGCGCCATAAAAAACGGCACTGTAATAGATCATATTCCCGCCAATAACCTGTTCAAGGTAATCAATATCCTGGGTCTGGATAAGATCGACAACCAGATCACATTCGGCACCAACCTTGAAAGCAAAAAACTTGGATTTAAGGCGATAGTGAAGATATCGGACAAGTTCTTTGTTGATGAGGAGATCAACCGGATCGCTCTGGCTGCACCTGAAGCCAAACTTAATATTATCAGGCGTTACCAGGTTGAGGAGAAAAAGGAGGTTATAGTGCCTGACGAATTTACCGGTATAGTAAAATGTGTAAACCCCAAATGCATCACCAATAACGATGATGTCAAGCAGAAATTCAGGGTGATCTCAAAAAAGGAGGTGTCACTTAAATGCCACTATTGTGAAAAAATAACCGACCAGGCACATATGGTTTTTATTTAGAGTCTGTCGATAATTTCAGTGTCTGGATCAAAATTTTCGGACATTGTGGAGAGATACTATCTGATCCTGTCGTAAGACCTCACCAGCATTTCGTCTTTGCGGATCCCGCGTGCGGCAAGAAAAACAAGTATCACTGCAATGGCAGGGAACATAACGGGTAGCTTAAAGTTGGCCATTGCAGAAAGATTGCTTTTTGCATGGAAGTAGTAAAAGAAAAAGAGTGCGTAAAAGCCTAATAGCAGCACTAAATTAAATATGCTGATCCTTATCTGCAGTATCCTTCTCTTATAGAAGAAGATTGTAAGAAGACTCAGAAGAGCCGTTACTATTACCAAAAAGCGCAAAGGCAGGACAGACTCGATCATTTTGGCCGTATCTCCCACACCTGCGTATATTCCGGTAAGATCAAAATAGTAGTACTGGTCAAAAGCATCAACCATTTCGGCAAGCGGAGAGAGAAACATCGAAAAAATTATTGCCGCTGCAAGAAACAGGTAAATTGTCTGTATCCGTTGTATCATAATAAAATATTTTCAGCTAGCAACCAAATAATTATCATCAAGTCTCTGCTGAAACTCCGATGTTACCCGGCTTATGTCAATAATTTGGAGCTGGCTTCTTATTAAATAATTCAATAAGCAAAGATAAAAAATTAAATCTCCACTGTTAAAATGTATTGAAAAATTCACAATCAGTATTTCACGAATTATTTTAACTTTGCTTTTGTAATAATTGGAGTCCGTCTTAGAGTCAGTGTCATAGTCAGTGTCATAGTCATAGTCATAGTTATAGTCTGACTCTACAGACAGCACTAAATAACAAATGCGTTTCGAATTTGACCAGTTAATAAATACTGTTTTTTGCTAATATGGACCTCTCTCAGACTGAACTTGTACTAAATCCTGACGGCAGCATCTATCACCTGAATCTGATGCCCGCCGATATAGCCGATAATATAATACTGGCCGGTGATCCAGACCGGGTAGAGATAATTACATCTTTCTTCGATTCAGTAGAAATTAAAAAGCAAAAAAGGGAATTTATTACCCATACCGGTCATTATAAAGGAACCAGGATCACAGCCATCTCTTCAGGTATCGGAACGGACAATATAGATATAGTGGTAAGCGAGCTGGATGCGCTGGCAAACATAGACATGAACACCAGAAAGCCCAAAAAGGAGCACCGTACTCTCAACTTTGTCAGGATCGGAACATCGGGATCACTGCAGAATGATATTCCTGTAGATTCATTCCTGATATCTGAAAAAGCCATAGGTTTCGACGGACTACTGAACTTTTATGCCGGAAGGGATGAAGTGTGTGACAGGGAATTTGAAAAAGCATTCACCAAGGCAGTCGGTTGGAACAAAAAGCTTGCTGCACCATACGTTGCAAATGCATCAGAAAAGCTCTTCAGGCAGTTCAGCGGAGAAGGGATGATACCGGGAGTAACCATTTCGGCTCCCGGATTTTACGGTCCGCAGGGAAGGGAGTTAAGATTGCCCGTAGCTGATCCGGACCTAAACAATAAGATTGAGAAATTCCGCTTCGGCAAATACAGGATAACAAATTATGAGATGGAATGCTCGGCCATTTACGGATTATCAAAATTACTCGGGCACAACGCCCTTACCATATGTGCCATCATAGCAAACAGAAGCACAAAAGAATACAGCAACCGGCATGAGGAGACCATGTCAGAGCTTATCAAAAAAGTTCTTGACCAACTCGAAAAATAGGACCATGGAGAAAAAGGACATACGTGCGCTTATACATCTGCTTGACGACCCCGATACCGAGATCAGCGATGTTGTAACAGGCAACCTCAGGGAACTTGGCACTGATGTCATTCCCGAACTGGAAAGCGCATGGGAAAGGACCGTCGACCAGGACTATCAGCAGAAGATCGAGAATATCATACGCGATATACAGTTCAGGAATGTTAAAAAGAACCTTGAAGAGTGGAAAGAGTCAGGAGCAACAGATCTGCTCGAAGGTGCCTGCTGGCTGGCCCGTTACCGGTATCCCGATCTTGACACAAATGATATAAAAAAGGAAATACAAAAAATATCGGGAGATATTTGGCTGGAGATCAATAACAAGTTAACCGCACTGGAGAAGGTTAGAATAATTAACCATTTTATCTTTGATGTTCACAAATTCTCGAAAAACAACAAAAACATATTCTCCCCCCGCAACTCCTACATCAATCTTGTTCTGGAAGGGAAAAAAGGTAGTCCCGTTTCACTTGCCATAATCTATATGCTTGTGGCCAAACGCCTTGACCTGCCAATAATGGGAGTTAACCTCCCGAAAATATTTATTCTCGCATATATGGATCAGAAGGTTTCCTTTTTGAAGAGGAACACTTTAAAGGAGGTGCTTTTTTATATCAACCCATACCAGAGAGGTGCAGTGCTCGGTAAGCGTGAGATAGACCAGTACCTTGCGCAGCAGAAGATTGAGCCGCATAAATCATTTTACCAGCCATGCACCAATGAAGCAATAATAGAAAGGTTGCTGCACAATCTTGTCTACTCCTATGAAAAATCGGGTTTTCCTGATAAATCAAAAGAGCTGCATGAATTGCTGAAAATATTCAAACCGGCATAATAATGGCAGATAACCCGATAACATTTGCAGCAAAAATTAATTTATCTGACACAATATTCACAATACCGAGCCGGTTATTTACAAGTTATTTTTTCTGTAACCCGATTGGCTTTTTTTTACACAAAACCCAATCAATTAATCTTTTATAATGTTATATCGCAGAATCCTGTTATTCATATACGTAATTGTTATTACCGCCATGAGCCTTCTGCCGGCCAGCGCACTACCTATTCCCAAATCAGGACTGTTTCCGCATGCCGACAAGGTAGTGCATTTCGGGATGTATGCGGCTTTTACATTTCTTTTGTTCTTCGCTTTTCCTGTAAAATTCAGTGGTAAGAAAAGTCAGTTCCTGCCGCTCCTGTATGTCGTGATATGGGGCACAGGCATGGAAATACTGCAGGGCATGGGAGGATATCGCAACTTCAGCCATATGGACATACTCGCCAACATACTGGGGTTCTTTCCCGGCTGGATCGCCTGGAGGGTTCTATTGAAGAAACCAGAACCGGAATTTAATTTATAAGGGTATTATTAGGGCTCCAGTTAACCTGCCCACTCCCGATTTAACATCATGAAACACCACTGAGTTGACGCGCAGAACAAATACAATATTATTTCCTCCTGGCCGTCACCGGATTTCTCAACCCCCTGGTTGATTTCAGCATTGCCTTGACCGACCCCACACGGATCTGCGCCTCGACAAGCACTGGCACCCTGTTATCATCATCGGTAACCCAGACAAACATCTCATCACCCGGTTTGAAGATAAACCCTTCAACCAGCTCAACAGAAAATTTTATGCAGTCGTATACCTCACCCTCCCTGGTTTCGATCCGCTCCCTGCCGAGAACACGAGGACTCAGTTCATGCAGCTCGTTGCCTATCAGAATGCTGAGAGGAATGGGTTCTTTTATCCTGTATGAATCGAAATCCAGGTTCCTTGCCACATAGATGGCAGTTATCACGTCGAAAGAACACGGCTCAATCTTAAGAGTATCTATGCGCCGCGGCTTCTCAGAATTTTCAGTCGTCGTAATAACAATATCCCTTTCGGGGAAATAATGGTACTCATCCTTCGCCACAAAACCACCCTCATACGTATCCATCTCATACCACAGCGGCCTGAA
>SKND01000171.1 GCA_007120695.1 Bacteroidales bacterium
ATCCTTATCCTTTTCATATAAAACTTTATATGCAGTTATTCTGATTTTTTTGCGTCTGAAGGATCATCATTTTCATCTGATGGTTTTTCTTCCTCTTTTTTATCAGCTACAGGTTTTTCTTCCTTCACTTCTTCTGCAGATTCTTCAACCTTTTTTTCAGTGGCCTGTTCTTTCTCTGTCTTCTCTGCTGCAGGTTTTTCTTCCTTCACTTCTTCTGCAGATTCTTTAATGGTCTCTGAAACGGGTGAATCTTCTTTCTTTTCAGCAGCTTTTTCAGGTATTTCTTCTGTTTTCACCTCTTTTTCTGCTTTTTCCTTTACCTGTCCTGCAGCCGGAGTTGCTTCACTGCCGGATGGTGATTTTTTACCTCTTCCTCTCCTGCTGCGTTTTGAAGCTGTTTTGGTCTCCTTCTGAACAGACAGCATATTCTCGTTATAGTCGACAAGCTCAATAATACACATTTCAGCACTGTCGCCAAGCCGTGTACTGGTTTTGAGTATCCTTGTATATCCTCCAGGCCTTTCGGCAATTTTTGGAGACACTTCGCGGAAAAGCTCGGAGACAGCATACTTGTTTTTCAAATAACTAAAAACCATCCTCCTGGAGTGGGTAGAGTCGGTCTTCGATTTTGTGATCAATGGTTCAACATATACCCTGAGAGCTTTGGCTTTTGCAACTGTGGTAGTAATACGTTTATGCAGTATAAGTGAAGATGCCATGTTGGCAAGCATTGCTTTTCTGTGAGAACTGGTTCTTCCCAAATGATTTAACTTCTTTCTGTGTCTCATTTCTGTTATTCCTTGTCTAATTTATATTTTGATATATCCATACCGAAATTCAGATTCATTGATTCAAGCAATTCATCAAGCTCTGTCAGAGATTTTTTGCCAAAATTTCTGAATTTAAGGAGGTCGTTTTTATTGAACTTCACCAGATCTCCCAATGTGTCTACCTCGGCTGCTTTCAGACAATTTAATGCTCTTACCGACAGATCCAGGTCAACCAGCCTTGATTTTAGCAACTGCCTCATATGCAACACCTCTTCATCAAACTCCTCATTTGCAAATTTCTCATCTGTTTCCAGAGTGATCTTTTCATCTGAGAAGAGCATAAGGTGATATATAAGGATCTTGGCAGATTCCTTAAGTGCCTCTTTGGGATTTACAGACCCGTCAGTTTGAATTTCAAATATCAGTTTTTCATAATCGGTCTTCTGCTCCACCCTGAAATCCTCAACAGTATACTTAACGTTCTTTACAGGTGTGAAGATCGAATCTATGGCAATAAGACCAAATTCCGTTTCAACCGGTTTATTCTCCTCGGAAGGCACATAACCTCGTCCCTTGCTGATATTCAGTTCTATCTGCAGTTTGGTTTCAGGCTCCATCCTGCATATAAGCTGATCAGGATTCAATACGACAAAACCATTCAGAAATTTAGCAAGGTCGCCTGCCCTGAACTCCTCTTGTCCGGAAATTGATACGGACACTCTCTCTCCTTCAGTGTCTTCAACCTGCCTTTTAAACCGTATCTGTTTAAGGTTCAGAATAATCTCTGTCACATCCTCGAGAACGCCTGCAACAGTCGAGAACTCATGATCGACTCCCGATATCTTGACAGTTGTTATTGCGAAACCTTCCAAAGATGAAAGCAAAACCCTTCTCAGGGAGTTGCCGATGGTAATTCCATATCCCGGTTCAAGGGGACGGAACTCGAATTTACCATGTGTATCGGTAGATTCAAGCATTATAACTTGTTCTGGTTTCTGAAATGCTAATATGGCCATTACAATTTTATTTTGAGTACAATTCTACAATCAATTGTTCTTTGATGTTCTCAGGAATATCTTCCCTTTCAGGCATATTCAAAAACCTTCCTGTCATTTTTTCTGAATCCCACTCAATCCAGGAATATGCATTCCGTTTACTTCCGGTCAGCGACTCGTTAATCGCTTCCAGAGATTTTGATTTTTCCCTGACGCCAACATATTCACCAGCCCTGACGGTATAAGAAGGGATGTTTAAAACCTTGCCGTCTACTGTTATATGCCGGTGAGAAACAAGCTGCCTGGCTGCTGCTCTGGTCGGAGCAATCCCCATGCGGAAAACCACATTGTCAAGGCGGGATTCAAGCAGCTGAAGCAAAGCTTCACCTGTAATCCCTTTAGACCTTGATGCCTTTTTAAAAAGGTTTGAGAACTGCCTTTCCAAAACGCCATAGGTATACTTGGCCTTTTGTTTCTCCTGCAACTGCACACCATATTCGGAGGTCTTCTTTCTTCTCCTCATATTTCCGTGCATTCCCGGCGGATAATTCTTTTTCTCAAATACCTTGTCGGGTCCGAAAATCGGTTCGCCAAATTTTCTTGAAATCTTTGTTCTTGGTCCTGTATATCTTGCCATCTCAATCTTATAGGTTATAAATATTACTGACTCTTCAATTAACTATACGCGCCTGCGTTTGGGTGGACGGCAACCGTTGTGCGGCAGTGGTGTTACATCCACTATTTCGGTTACCTCTATTCCTGAGGTATGAATGGTCCTGATGGCTGATTCTCGTCCTGAACCAGGGCCTTTCACATAAGCTTTCACCTTCCGGAGTCCGAGATCATAAGCTTTCTTTGCACAATCAGCTGCAGATACCTGTGCAGCATAAGGGGTATTTTTCTTTGAGCCACGGAAACCATTCTTACCTGCAGAGGACCATGATATGACCTGTCCGTTGTTATTTGTCAGAGTAACAATGATATTGTTAAATGATGCATGTATGTGTGCCTGTCCTACAGGCTCTACCTTGACAACTCGTTTTTTTGATGTACCTGTTTTCTTCGCCATTTTTAAAGATTATTTAGTTGCCATTTTCTTGTTGGCAACGGTTTTCTTTCTGCCCTTACGGGTTCTTGCATTATTCTTGGTGCTTTGTCCGCGAACCGGCAGACCGATACGATGGCGGATTCCACGGTAACATCCAATATCCATCAACCTTTTGATGTTCATCTGCACTGAGGAACGCAGTTCACCTTCAACCTTCAGTTTATCGTTAATAATATTCCTGATAAGCGATAACTGATCATCATCCCAGTCCTTTACCTTGATATTGGGATCAATCCCAGCATCATTCAAGATCCGTATGGCTGAGCTGCGGCCAATCCCGAAAATATAGGTAAGCCCTACCTCGCCTCTTTTGTTTTTTGGTAAATCTACACCAACAATTCTTGCCATAATTTAATATTGATTATTTTCAAATTCTGTTCCTGTTATCCCTGCCTTTGCTTGAACTTGGGATTCTTTTTGTTTATAACGTACAAACGCCCTTTTCGACGGACAATCTTACAGTCTGTACTTCTTTTCTTTACTGAGGCCCTGACCTTCATATCCTAATAGTTTTAATTATTTATACCTGTAACAAATTCTACCCTTTGTAAGATCATAGGGAGACATTTCAACTTTCACCTTATCTCCGGGAAGGATCTTTATATAATGCATTCTCATCTTTCCCGAAATATGAGCAATAATAATATGCCCGTTTTCCAGTTCAACCTTGAACATCGCATTTGATAAGGCTTCAAGAATTGTACCATCCTGTTCTATGGCTTTTTGTTTTGCCATGGCAATCCTTTGTTTTTGTTTATTAATTCGTCTTCAATATATTTAAATGTAGACAATATGTCCGGCTTCTCCTTTCCAACTACAACGGCAAGTTCATAGTGTGCCGAAGGTTTATTGTCCCTTGTCTTTATTGTCCAGCCGTCAGACTCCTGGATGATCGACCGTTTACCAAGGTTTATCATCGGCTCGATGCATAACACCAGTCCCTCCCTGAGAAGAGGACCCCTTCCGCGCCGCCCGTAATTGGGAACCTCCGGATCCTCATGCAGCTTCTCACCCAGTCCGTGACCCACCATCTCCCTGACAACAGAGAAACCACCGCTCTCAGCGTGCTGTTGAACCGAATACCCTATATCTCCAACCCTCTTTCCGGCAATAGCCTGTTCAATTCCCTTGTAAAGTGAATCATGGGTATATTTCAATAGTTTTGCAATATCACCTGATAATTCTCCCACGGCGAATGTATAAGCCGTATCTCCGTTATACCCATTCATCCTTACACCGCAATCAACCGATACAATATCCCCGTCCTTTAAAACGTAAGTTGAGGGTATTCCATGAACAACCTGCTCGTTGACTGATGTGCAAAGGGTTCCTGGAAAACCGTTGTACCCCTTGAACCCGGGCTCGGCACCGTTATCACGTATAAACTCTTCAGCAATCCGGTCAAGCTCAAGGGTTGTAACTCCTGGGTCAATGACCTTTGCAATTTCTGCCAGTGTCCTGGAAACAAGTAGATTGCATTCCCGAATTATCTCAATAGCTTCCCTTGTCTTATCATTTAACATCAAAGAACTTGTATTTTATGTCAGATGGCGCCTCCGCCACTTCTGCCTTTTATTCTTCCTGATTTCATAAGACCGTCATAATGCCTCATCAGCAGATGACTCTCTATTTGTTGCAAAGTATCCAATACAACACCAACCATTATCAGTAAGGATGTTCCGCCGTAAAACTGCGCCCATTGTGAATTTACTCCGGCAAGCATTGCAAAAGCCGGTAATATGGCAACCAAAGCGAGAAACATGGATCCGGGCAGTGTAATTCGTGACATGATGGTGTCAAGAAATTCAACTGTCTTCTTGCCTGGTTTTACCCCCGGAATAAATCCGCCGTTACGTTTCATATCTTCAGCCATTTGTCCCGGGTTGATTGTAACAGCTGTATAAAAATAGGTAAACAGGATTATCAGCGTTGCAAATGTAAAATTGTACCAGAATCCCGTGAAATTACTAAAAGCAGCAGCGAATCCGGTCATTGTTTCTGATGGCGCAAAACTTGATAATGTAAGCGGGATGAACATAAGTGCCTGGGCAAATATGATAGGCATTACACCTGCCGAGTTAACTTTAAGCGGAATATACTGCCTGACACCGCCATACTGTTTATTACCTACGATGCGTTTGGCATACTGGACAGGTATACGCCTGGTTCCCTGAACGAGCAGAATCACACCCATAAAGACAAAGAACAGGACAACCATCTCCACAATAAACATTACAAGACCTCCTCCCTGCTGTTGCTCCAGCTTGGCAAAAAATTCAGCAAAGAGTGCAAACGGAAGCCGGGCAATAATCCCTACCATAATAATAAGTGATATCCCATTTCCGATACCCTTGTCAGTTATTCTTTCGCCAAGCCACATTACGAACATGGTACCGGCAATAAGAATGACCACAGATGATATATAGAAAAAGGGTCCCTCAAGTGCAAATGCTGTAGGAGGAAGTTGCATCCTGAGGTTAGTAAGATATGCCGGTCCCTGGAAAATCAATATGAATACTGTCAGATAACGGGTAATCTGGTTAATTTTTCTTCTGCCACTCTCACCTTCACGCTGCAATCTCTGGAAATATGGAATCGCAATACCCAGCAACTGTACAACAATAGATGCAGAAATATAAGGCATTATACCAAGAGCAAAAATCGAGGCATTTGCAAAGGCACCACCAGAAAACATATCCAGCAGTCCTAGAATTCCATCGGCAGTTTGCTGTTGCAATGCAGAAAGCTGGGAAGGATCTATTCCTGGTAATACAACAAATGACCCAAGTCTGTAAATCAGTAATATCCCAAGAGTATATAAAATTCTTGAGCGAAGTTCCTCAATCTTAAAAATATTCTTTATGGTTTCAATGAATGCCTTCATATGAGATTTAAATTTTTACTGCACTGCCACCTGATTTTTCAATTGATTCCTGAGCTGTTTTGGAAAAAGCATGGGCTTTAACCTCAAGTTTTGCATCCAGTGTACCGTTTCCAAGAATTTTTACAAGATCGTTCTTCGATGCAAAACCAGCGCCTACAAGCATCTGCACATCAATAGAAGTTACTCCTGTCTTTTCAGAAAGATTTTGTAACACATCCAGATTAATCCCTTTATAGGACCGGCGGTTAATATTTTTAAACCCAAATTTTGGTACTCTTCTTTGCAGAGGCATCTGACCACCTTCAAATCCTGCGGTTCTGCTGTAACCCGAACGGGATTTCTGTCCCTTATGCCCTTTTGTGGAGGTTCCTCCCCTGCCGGATCCTTCACCTCTTCCAATCCTTTTCTCTCGTTTGACTGAACCTTCAGCGGGTTTTAAATTACTCAAATCCATACCTGTAATATTATTTATTTAACCTCTTCAACACTAATCAAATGACGCACTTTCTGTACCATCCCGAGTATCTGCGGGGTGGACACCGTTTCAACGCTGTTACTAATCCGTTTAAGTCCCAGAGCCTCCAAAGTTCTCTTCTGGCGCTGAGTGCTTCCAATATTGCTTTTTATCTGTGTAATCCGAATCTTTGCCATGACAGTAATTTAATCTATCCGTTAAAAACTTTATCCAAAGGAACTCCTCTTAGTTCAGAAACCGTATGGGCATCCCTCAACTCCATAAGTGCTTCGAAGGTGGCTTTCACAAGGTTGTGAGGATTTGATGATCCCTTCGACTTTGCAAGAACATCAATTATCCCGACACTTTCAAGAACCGCACGCATTGCTCCTCCGGCAACTACGCCGGTACCATGAGAGGCAGGTTTAAGAAACACTTTGGCGCCACCGTATTTTGCAAACTGCTCATGCGGTATAGTACCTTTGTGGATCGGAACCCTTACCAGATTTTTTTTTGCATCTTCAATGCCTTTGGATATGGCCGTTGTAACTTCATTGGCCTTACCAAGACCGTAACCTACTATTCCGTCTTCATTACCAACCACTACTATGGCTGAAAAGCTGAATGTCCGGCCACCCTTGGTTACTTTGGTCACACGCTGAATACTTACAACGCGGTCTTTCAGTTCCAGATCACTGGTTTTTACTTTTCTTATTGTTGTAGACATAGCTAAAATTTTAATCCTCCTTCCCTGGCAGCATCAGCCAAAGCCTTTACCCTGCCATGATACAAATAACCATTTCTGTCAAATACCACCTTTGAAATACCCTTTTCAAGAGACTTCTCGGCGATCAGTTTCCCTACCCTTTTGGCCTGTTCAACCTTGCTTCCCTTCTCTTCTTCTGTTTTCAAAGATGAGCTTGCAAGCAGTGTCCTGCCACTGAGATCATCTACCAGTTGAACATATATTCCCTTGTTGCTGCGAAATACGGTCATTCTGGGCCGTTCCTCAGTTCCGGAAACATGTTTGCGGATTCTCATTTTTATCCGCTTCCTTCTTTTAAGCTTAGTTAAAGCCATGATTAATTACCGATTTTGAATTTTATTATACACTTGCTGATTTACCGGCCTTCTTCCTGAGTTGCTCACCCACAAACTTAACGCCTTTACCCTTGTAAGGCTCAGGTTTACGGAAAGACCTGATCTTTGCGGCAACCTGGCCAATAAGCTGTTTATCAATACTCTTAAGCGTGATGATCGGATTACTTCGTCTTTCAGTTTTGGCTTCCACCTGTACTTCCTGTGGAATAGCGAAAACTATGTCATGAGAGTATCCCAGGCTTAGTTCTAGCAATTGTTCTTTTGCTTCAGCCCTGAAGCCGACACCAACAAGTTCCTGTTTGATTTCATACCCTTTGGAAACACCTTCAACCATATTGAATATGAGTGAACGGTATAACCCATGCATTGATTTTGTCTGGTTATCTTCCGAAGACCTGCTTAACTCTAATTGATTATCTTCGATCTTGACATCAATTCTCAAATCAACCTGTTGTGTAAGTTCTCCAAGAGGTCCCTTCACGGTAACAAGGTTATTTTTGTCAACCGAGATGGTAACTTTTTCGGGCAACTCTACTGGTAAATTTCCTATTCTTGACATTGATCAATTCCTCCTTTTAATATACATAACACAATACTTCGCCGCCAATACTTTTCTTCCTGGCCTCTTTGTCTGACATTAAACCCTGTGAAGTTGACAAAATAGCAATACCCAGTCCGTTCAATACGCGTGGCAGGTCATCCTTGCCTTTGTACTGACGAAGTCCGGGACGGCTCACCCTTCTAAGGGATTTTATGGCCGACTGTTTTGTTTCGGGATGATATTTAAGGGCGATCTTTATTATTCCCTGCACCCCGTCATCTTCAAACTTATAATTCAGAACATAACCCTTCTCATAGAGAATTTTGGTAATATCTTTTTTAACGTTGGAAGCAGGAATCTCTACAATCTTATGCTTTGCCATCATGGCATTTCTCAGCCGTGTAAGATAATCTGCTATAGGATCTGTCATCTCTGTTATATTTTAATATTAACTACCAACTTGCTTTTTTTATTCCGGGAATAAGACCTTTCGAGGCCATTTCCCTGAAGGTGATCCTGCTTACTCCGAACTGGCGCATGTACCCCTTTGGACGTCCTGTAAGTTTGCAACGGTTATGCAGACGGATAGGATTGCTGTTACGGGGCAAAAGGCTTAATCCGATGTAATCGCCTTCGGCTTTCAGCTTTGCCCGTTTTTCCGCATAACGGTCAACCAGTTTCTGACGGCGTACTTCACGCGCTTTCATTGACTCTTTTGCCATATTTAATTCTTTTTTACGTTCTTAAATGGTATTCCAAATTCCTTAAGGAGAGCAAATCCCTCTTCATCAGTTGAAGCAGTTGTAACGAATGTTATCTCCATCCCAAGAATCTTGTTGATCTTGTCAATATCTATTTCCGGGAAAATTATCTGTTCGCTTATGCCAAGTGTATAGTTTCCTCTGCCGTCAAATTTGCTGCTGACACCACGGAAATCCCGTATCCTTGGTAAAGCTGCTGCGATGAGTCTCTCCAGAAATTCATACATTCTCTCTCTTCGAAGTGTTACCCTAACACCAATGGGCATATCACGTCTGAGTTTGAAATTAGATATATCCTTTCTCGAAACAGTCTGAACAGCTTTCTGACCTGATATGGCAGTAAGTTCAGCCTGTGCAACCTCAATCAGTTTCTTGTCGGCAACAGCATCGCCAACTCCCTGATTTATAACAATCTTCTGCAACCTGGGCACCTGCATAACTGTTTTGTATTTAAACTCCTTTTTCATTGCAGGTACTATCTCTTTGTAGTATCTTTCCTTAAGTGAAGGCCTGTATTCCATTACTTGATTTCCTCCCCGGTTTTTTTAGAATAACGTACCAATTTATTTTTATCATTTAACCTCCTGCCGATCCTTGTCGGATTTCCTGTGGACGGATCCACCAGCATCAGGTTTGTTATGTTGATAGGAGCCTCTTTCTTGACAATTCCGCCCTGTGTGTGCTTTGCATTTGGCTTGGTATGGCGCGAAACCATATTTACACCTTCAACAATGGCTTTCCCATCCTTGGTGATAACATCAAGAACTCGTCCTTGCTGTCCTCTGGATTCACCAGATATCACATAAACAGTGTCGCCTTTTTTGATATGGTATTTTTTGACCATCTGTCTGAATTTTTATATTGTTTACAATACTTCCGGTGCAAGGGAAACGATCTTCATGAATTTATCCCGAAGTTCGCGGGGAATCGGTCCGAAAATCCTTGTACCCCTGATTTCACCAACATTATTCAAAAGAACAACAGCGTTATCATCAAAACGTATATATGATCCGTCATTTCTTCTTATCTGGTTTTTTGTACGGACTACCACGGCTTTACTTACAGTACCTTTTTTTATCTCACCGGAGGGGATTGCACTCTTGACAGTCACAACTATCTTGTCTCCGACACGGGCATATTTCTTGCCGCTGCCTCCGAGAACCCTGATGCAAAGAACTTCCTTTGCCCCGGAATTATCAGCTACGCCTAATCTACTTTCTTGTTGTATCATCGCTATTTTGCTCTTTCAATTATTTCTACTAACCTCCAGCATTTATCCTTGCTTAAAGGCCTTGTTTCCTTAATTTTCACAGTATCGCCAATATTACAGCTGTTCTGTTCATCGTGCGCCATCAATTTGGTAGATTTTTTAACAAATTTACCATAGATCGGGTGCTTCACCCTGCGGTTAACAGTAATGACAATGGACTTATCCATTTTATTGCTGACAACAACACCGACGCGTTCTTTTCTTAAATTTCTTTCCATTGCAAGAATTAACTTTTCTGTTTCTCTGTTAACATACGTTGACGTAATTCAGTTTTCAACCTGGCAATATTCCTTTTGGCAGCCGGTATTTTCAGAGGATTGTCAAGTGGTGAAACCGTATGGTTCATTTTAAGCTTGATCAACAGGCTTTTCTCCGTATCAATCCTTTCCTCTATCTCACTGGTGGACAACTCCCTAACTTCTGATATCTTCATTATATTGTAAATTTTCTGTTACAGTGTTTTACTGATGTCAGTTGACTTTATGTTCAAAATCACGACGTACAATAAACTTTGTTGTGATCGGCAATTTCTGTGCTGCCAGCCTGAGAGCCTCCCTGGCTACTTCAATTGGCACTCCCTCTGCTTCGATAATAATCCTGCCCGGAGTTACCGGAGCAACAAAAGCTTCCGGGGCGCCCTTACCCTTACCCATTCGCACCTCAGCAGGCTTCTTGGTGATAGGTTTGTCAGGGAAAATACGTATCCATATCTGGCCTTCCCTCTTCATATGACGGGTAACCGCCTGCCTGGCAGCCTCTATCTGACGTCCGGTAATCCATGATTCTTCCAGCGCCTTGATTCCGAATGATCCAAAAGCAAGCTGGTTTCCACGCTGGGCATTGCCCTTCATTTTACCCTTTTGCGCCCGTCTGAATTTTGTTTTCTTTGGCTGTAACATTATAACAATATCTTAGTCGTTAAATACCTATTTTTTTCTTCTCTTAAAGCCGCGTTCCTTTTGCTTATCTCCCGGAGCCTGTCCTGCAGGGCCCAAATTGGGTGAAAGATCCCGCTTACCAAATACCTCTCCGTTGCAGATCCAAACTTTGATTCCGATCAGCCCAACCTTGGTTAATGCTTCGGCCAGAGCATAATCAATATTGGCCCTAAGCGTGTGCAATGGTGTACGGCCTTCTTTATACATTTCCGATCTTGCCATCTCAGCTCCTCCAAGACGGCCACTGATCTGAACCTTAATTCCTTCGGCGCCCATCCTCATTGTAGAAGCAATAGTCATCTTGATAGCCCTTCTGTAGGAAATTTTTCCTTCTATCTGCCTCGCCAGGTTATTGGCAACTATAGTGGCATCCAGTTCGGGACGTTTAACCTCGAAAATATTGATCTGGACATCTTTATTAGTGATCTTCTTCAGCTCCTCTTTCAGCTTGTCAACTTCCTGTCCGCCTTTACCTATTATTATCCCGGGTCTTGCGGTATTCACCGTCACGGTGATCAGCTTGAGGGTCCGCTCTATTATTATTTTTGAAAGGCTGGCTTTTGCTAGTCTTGCATTAAGATACTCCCTGATTTTGTGATCTTCAACAAGTTTGCCTGAATAATCATTTCCGCCATACCAGTTGGAGTCCCAACCCCTGATTATGCCCAATCTGTTACTTATCGGATTAACTTTCTGTCCCATTGACTATTATTTTGTAATTGTTTCTGTCTGTTCAACTTTATCCAGCACCACTGTAACATGGTTGGAGCGTTTTCTGATCCTGTGAGCCCTGCCCTGCGGAGCCGGCCTTAACCTTTTAAGGGTTCTGGCCTGGTCTACAAAAATTTCCTTTACTATAAGGTTGGTGTCTTCAATACGCACACCCTCATTCTTGTTCTGCCAGTTGGAAATAGCCGAAAGGAGGAGTTTCTCCATCTTGCGGGAAGCCTCCTTTGAACTGAATTTAAGAGTATCAAGAGCTTTGTTCACCTCTTCACCTCTAACAAGGTCGGCAACCAGCCGCATTTTCCTCGGAGAGGTCGGACAATTGCGAAGGACGGCAAAATATTTGCTTTTCTTTTCCTCTTTTATCTTCTGAGCTCGTTGTTGTTTTCTGGATCCCATCTCTGCCAATATTGTTATATCGTTGTTATCTCTTATTTATTTTTTCTTTCCACCGTGACCACGAAACATGCGTGTGGGAGAAAACTCCCCCAGTTTATGGCCTACCATATTCTCTGTTACATACACCGGAATAAACTTATTTCCGTTGTGAACGGCAACTGTATGACCGACAAAGTCAGGAGATATCATTGACCTACGTGACCATGTTTTGATTACGGTCTTTTTGCCTGCGTTATTCATATCGGTAACCCTTTTCTCAAGCTTAAAGTCAATAAAAGGGCCTTTTTTTAGTGAGCGACTCATAACAGTATATTATCCTTTAATTATTTTTTCCGTTTCTCGACTATATATTTATTTGAAGCCTTTTTCTTCGAACGTGTTTTATACCCTTTCGCAGGCACGCCATTCCTTGACCGCGGATGTCCCCCCGAGGCACGTCCTTCACCACCACCCATCGGATGGTCGACAGGATTCATTACAACGCCCCTTACCCGTGGTCTGCGTCCGAGCCAGCGGCTTCTGCCTGCTTTGCCTGATCGTTCAAGAGCATTATCGGGATTTGAAACACTTCCGATAGTCGCACGGCAGGTTACCAGTATCATTCTCATCTCACCTGAAGGAAGTTTTATAATTCCATATTTTCCTTCACGTGAAGTCAGCTGGGCATAAGAGCCTGCGCTTCTCGCCATGGCTGCGCCCCGGCCGGGTTTAAGTTCTATGTTATGAATAACGGTACCAAGAGGAATATCTGAAAGAAACAGGGTATTGCCGACTTCAGGGGCAACATCCTTGCCGGACAGTATAGTCTGACCGGCTTTCAGTCCTGTGGGAGCAATGATATATCTCTTCTCTCCATCGCCATAAACCACAAGGGCAATTCTTGCCGAACGGTTGGGATCGTATTCAATAGTCTTTACGACTGCGGGGATTCCGTCTTTATTTCTCTTAAAATCGATTATCCTGTAGCGGCGTTTGTGCCCTCCACCCAGGTACCTCATTGTCATCTTCCCGGTATTGTTCCTGCCTCCCGATTTTTTCATAGGGGCAAGAAGCGACTTTTCGGGTTTATCTGTCGTGATATTCTCGAATGTCGATTTTATCTTATGTCTTTGCCCCGGAGTAACCGGATTTAATTTACGTACTGCCATCTTGAATAATGCTAAAAAATAAATGAAACAATCTTTACCTTATTGCCCCTTTCGGGGAAAAAAAAGCCGGCCGATACTAAATATTACTGTAAAAGTCAATAACATCACCATCAACAACCGTTACAATGGCTTTTTTATAGGAACCGGTTTTCCCGGCAATTATCCCGGTTTTAGTGTATCTTGATTTTGCCTTCCCTCCGTAATTCATGGTGTTGACTGAATCAACCGTGACATCGTACATCTCTTCAACAGCCTTTTTAATCTCTATTTTGTTAGCACGCTTATCAACAATGAATCCGTATCTGTTGAGCTTTTCGCCAAGACCGGTCATTTTTTCAGTAACTATGGGTTTCTTAAGAATATCCATGACAAATTATATTTCTAGTTGCTTAACATATTGTCCAAAACGTCTACCGAACTTTCGACCAGCAATAAAACCGATGCATTCATGATGTCGTATGTTGTTACATCTGAGGCGGTTACAACCTTTACCCCCGGTAAATTTCGGGAAGACAAATATATGTTTTTATTTTGTTCGTTTAAAACCAAAAGAGACTTTTTCTCATTAATTTTCAAATTACTGAGCATCGAGATGTAATCCTTGGTTTTAGGTGATTCAAGATTGAAATCCTCAATAACCTTTATCATCTCACTCTTAGCCTTGTATGAAAGGGCCGATTTTCTGGCAAGCCTCTTCACCTTTTTATTTAGCTTGAAGCTGTAATCACGCGGACGGGGACCGAAGGTGCGGCCTCCTCCCCTGAAGATGGGGCTTTTGATATCACCTGCACGTGCAGTACCGGTACCTTTTTGCCTTTTGATCTTTTTGGTGCTGCCTGCAACTTCAGACCGTTCTTTGGTCTTGTGAGTTCCCTGGCGCAAATTGGCAAGGTATTGTTTTACATCCAGGTATATGGCATGATCATTGGGATCTATACCATAAACACTATCATTCAGGCTTATGCTTTTGCCTGTCTCCTCACCTTTGATGTTGTATACCGCTAATTCCATTTTATTGCTGAATAATTAAATATGAACCTTTTGCTCCGGGAACCGGTCCCTTTACAAGTAAAAGATTTTTTTCAGGGATGATCTTAACAACCCTTAATGAGATCATCATTACATTTTCACCCCCCATTCTGCCGGCCATTCGCATCCCTTTGAATACCCTGGACGGATAGGATGAACTACCTATTGATCCGGGAGCACGCATCCGGTTGTGCTGTCCGTGGGTTGCCTGTCCTACACCTGCAAAACCGTGTCTTTTAACAACGCCCTGAAAACCTTTTCCTTTTGACATTCCGGTAATGTCCAGCCAGGTGTCATTGCTCAGAAGATCTACATTAATGACATCTCCAAGCTTAACCTCACGGGTAAAATCATAAAATTCATGAAGCTTTCTTTTCGGAGTTGTTTTGGCTTTCTTGAAGTGTCCAAGCATCGGCTTGTTGCATGACTTCTCCTTTTTCTCGTCAAATGCAAGCTGAACAGCATTATAACCCTCCTTCTCGATGGTCTTTACCTGTGTAACCACACAAGGACCAGCCTCTATTACCGTACAGGGAAGATATTTCCCGTCCTCGCCGAAAACGGAGGTCATTCCTATTTTTTTTCCAATTAATCCGGACATTTTATCTTGTTTTACAAAAATTTACACTTTTATTTCAACCTCAACACCGCTTGGCAACTCGAGCTTCATCAGAGCATCAATTGTTTTAGGAGTTGAGCTGTAAATATCAAGCAGGCGCTTATATGAACTGAGTTCAAACTGTTCTCTTGATTTCTTGTTTACAAAAGGTGACCGTAAAACAGTAAAGATCCTTTTATGAGTAGGCAATGGTATCGGACCGCTAACTATAGCGCCGGTGGATTTCACAGTTTTAACGATCTTTTCGGTGGATTTGTCCACCAGGTTATGATCGTAAGACTTTAATTTGATTCGAATTTTCTGGCTCATCGTATTTAATATTAAGCTGATTCTTTTTGCCCGGTTGAACTTTCCAGTATTTTTCTTGATATCTCAGGGCCAACTTTCTCATAATGCGAAAATTCCATTGTTGAGGTAGCCCTCCCTGATGTAAGGGTGCGGAGTACGGTAACATATCCGAATTGTTCGGCCAGGGGTACTCTTGCGCGTATTAGCCTTGCTCCGGCTTTTCCTTCCATTTTTTCAATATGCCCTCTTCGTTTATTGAAATCTGATATAACATCGCCCATATATTCTTCAGGGGTAACAACTTCGACTTTCATAATTGGTTCGAGAAGTACCGGCTTTGTTTTGGGCAGGGCATGCCTGAATGCCTGCTTAGCGGCTATTTCAAACGAGAGACTGTCTGAATCGACGTTGTGGTAGGAGCCGTCAAGAAGTACAACTTTCAGGCTTTCTACCGGAAACCCTGCAAGGACACCGTTATGCATTGCTTCGGCAAATCCCTTTTGTACAGAAGGAATATACTCTTTGGGAATATTGCCTCCCTTAACCTCATCAACAAACTGTAATCCGGTAAAACCCTCATCTGCAGGGGATATTCTTACTACTATATCTGCAAATTTTCCTCTTCCTCCGCTCTGTTTCTTGAATACCTCGCGGTGTTCAATTGTTGCGGTAATTGCCTCCCTGTAAGCTACCTGGGGTGCTCCCTGGTTACACTCAACCTTAAACTCACGCTTCAGCCGGTCAACCAGTATCTCAAGATGCAACTCGCCCATACCGTTTATGAGTGTCTGACCGGATTGCTCGTCATACCTGACCTTGAATGTGGGGTCCTCTTCCGATAACTTGTTAAGCGCAACACCGAGTTTGTCTATATCGTTTTGTGTTTTTGGTTCAATAGCAATTCCAATTACCGGCTCGGGGAAAGTGATCGATTCAAGCAGTACCGGTTTCTTCTCATCACATAGTGTGTCACCCGTCCTCAGATTCTTGAAACCAACCGCTGCACAAATATCTCCGGCCCCGATAACCTCTTTCGGATTCTGCTTGTTGGCATGCATCTGATACAATCTGGTGATCCTCTCCTTCTTGCCCGTCCGCACATTCAACACATAACTTCCGGCAGTAATCTTTCCGCTGTAAATTCTAAGAAATGCGAGTCTTCCGACGAACGGATCTGTTGCGATCTTAAAGGCAAGTGCAGCAAGAGGTTCTGATTCATCAGGATTTCTTACAACTTCTTCATCATTACGCGGGTTTATACCTTTAATGCTTTCAATATCCAACGGAGACGGCAGGAAGGAGACAACGGCATCCAGCAAACGCTGGATTCCTTTGTTCTTAAAGGCCGCCCCACACATAACAGGCACCACGCTCATACTGATGGTTGCCTTCCTTATGGCATTTGACAATTGTTCATTGGTTATTGAATCAGGATCATCAAGATACTTCTCAAGAATGGAATCATCAGCATCTGCTACAGATTCGATAAGTCTGTTCCGCCATTCCCGGGCCTCTTCAATCAGATCTTCCGGTATATCTTCTCTTTGATAGATGACCCCCATGCTGCTGTCTTCATACCACACCATAGCGCTCATGTCGATAAGATCAACAACCCCGCGAAAATTTTCCTCACTTCCTATAGGAATCTGCAACGGAACAGGATTGGCTCCGAGTTTTTCATGTATTTGTGATACAACCGACAGAAAATCTGCTCCAGCCCGGTCCATTTTATTTACAAAACCAATCCGTGGTACTTTATATTTGTCAGCCTGTCTCCATACAGTCTCGGACTGGGGTTCGACTCCCCCGACAGCACAGAACACAGCTACTGCACCATCCAGAATCCTCAGTGACCGTTCAACCTCAACGGTAAAATCGACGTGTCCGGGTGTATCTATTATGTTTATCTTATAATCTTCGTCATTATATTTCCAGAAAGTGGTGGTTGCCGCCGAGGTTATAGTTATGCCCCGCTCCTGCTCCTGCACCATCCAGTCCATCGTGGCAGCGCCATCATGCACCTCACCCATTCGGTGTGTAATACCGGTATAGAACAGAATCCTTTCTGTTGTAGTGGTTTTACCGGCATCAATGTGTGCCATGATACCAATGTTCCTCGTATATTTTAAACTCTTCACCATATTAATTTATAAACCTCCCTGCTTCAGTCCTCACTATTCGTTAAAATCTGAAATGGGCAAAAGCCTTGTTGGCATCAGCCATTCTGTGCATATCTTCTTTTCTCTTATATGCTCCACCCTCCTCGTTAAAGGCCGCCACTATTTCAGAAGCCAGTTTGTCAGCCATTGTCTTCCCGGCACGCTTACGTGCAAAAAGAATCATATTCTTCATACTGATCGACACTTTTCTTTCCGCCCTGACCTCCTGGGGTACCTGGAAAGTTGCACCACCAACACGGCGGCTTTTCACCTCTACAGCCGGAGTGATATTCTCAAGAGCCTTTTTCCATATCTCAAGGGGAGCTTTCCCTGTATCTTTCGTCTTCTGTTCAACAAGATTCAGAGCATCATAAAAAATATTGAATGCCAGGCTTTTTTTGCCCTGGTACATCATATTGTTTACGAACCGGGTTACCTCAATATCCGTGTATTTAGGATCCGGCAACAATATTCTTTTCTTTGGCTTAGACTTTCTCATCTGGTTTTATGCTTCTGCTGTGTTTGACTTTATTTTTTAACCTTAGGTCTTTTTGTTCCATATTTCGATCTTCTCTGAGTACGACCCTCAACACCTGAAGTATCAAGAGCACCACGAATAAGGTGATACCTGACACCGGGAAGATCCTTTACGCGGCCACCCCTTATAAGTACAATCGAGTGCTCCTGAAGATTATGACCCTCCCCGGGTATATATGCATTGACCTCTTTCCCGTTGGTTAACCTTACCCTGGCTACTTTCCTCATAGCAGAATTTGGCTTCTTGGGTGTTGTGGTATATACACGAACACAAACACCCCTTCTTTGGGGACATGAATCAAGGGCAGGAGCCTTCTTCTTTTCGATAAGGGTTTTCCTTCCTTTTCTTACTAACTGCTGAATTGTAGGCATAAAGATTAATTCAAATGATTACAAACATTTTATTAAACGGGTGTGCAAAGGTATAATTATTTTTTCTAAAACAATAATTATTCATTAATATTTTCCCTTGCGGCTCCCTGTGTGCAGGCTGTCAGGCCTGTTTAAGGCAGCTTATATAGTGTGTTTATGTAAAAACAATGCTGCCTGTAATTATTGCTTCAGGCAACTCTATATAATTATTATATTATACCGGAAAAAATACTCCAGAATTTCCTTAAAACTGAAAACGGAATGACCCGGGATAACAGAAACTGTTAAAAGGGCTTAAAATTAAATTGCCGGAGGGCTGCAAAAATAATAAAAAAGGCGATACTATCAACAAATTGAAATAAAAATAACCGACTGAACAGTACAACATTCTTCCTGCAATCTCAACTTATATATTGAATCTTGACTAAAAATTATTACTTTTGAAGCCATTCAAAAAATGCATTAATATTTACCATTAGATATCAGGGCATTATAATCAAAATAAAATTCATTAAATCTTTAACTCAACAGGAACAAAATGAGAACTTATCAGACGGACCAGATAAAAAACATTGTGGTTTGCGGCAATCCCAAGTCAGGAAAAACCACGCTGACTGAGGCTATGCTCCTGGAAGGCGGAGTAATTGAAAGAAGAGGCTCAGTGGAAAGCAAAAATACTGTCTCCGACTACAATGAGATTGAGCATGAAAATGAGAACTCAGTCTTTGCAACGGTGCTGTATACAGAGTATGCCGATAAAAAAATAAATATTATTGACACTCCGGGCCTGGATGATTTCAGCGGGGGACTGATCACGGCACTTCGTCCGGCAGACGCTGCTTTGGTGCTGATCAACGGACAGCATGGCGTTGAAATTGGCACTGAGATACAGGGCAGACATCTTGAGTCTCACAATAAACCCGTAATACTTGCTGTAAATCAACTTGACCATGATAAGGCAAACTTCGAGAAAGTACTGGAGTCGCTAAAGCAAGGTTATGGAAGTAAAGCAGTAATCGTTCAGTATCCGGTCAATCCGGGTGATGGCTTCAACGCAGTGGTTGATGTCGTAAAAATGAAGCTATATAAATATCCTGCTGGCGGAGGAAAGCCTGAAGTAACAGATATACCGGGCGATCAGGCTGACAGGGCTGAAGAGCTTAGAAGTGCGCTTATTGAAGCGGCTGCAGAGAACGATGAAAGCCTTATGGAAACCTTCTTTGACAAGGGCACACTGGATGAGGAAGAGATGCTGAGGGGCATACGTCTTGGAATAAAAACCAGGAATATGTTTCCCGTGCTATGTGTCTCGGCTAAACAGAATATGGGAGTGGGCAGGATGCTTGAGTTTATCACCAATGCAGCACCCGGTCCGCATGAGTCGGCGCCGGTTGTCACCAAAGATGGTGATGAGGTAGCATGTGACAGCAAGGCCCCTGCATCTGTTTTCGTATTTAAAACCAGCCTTGAACAACATATTGGTGAGATCAACTTCTTCAAGGTAATGTCGGGTGAAATAACCGAAAGCATGGACCTTGTCAACAACAACAACGATGCTAAGGAAAGATTTTCGCAGTTGCTGGTTGTCGCAGGGAAAAACAGGACCAAGGTCAGCAAGCTGGTTGCCGGAGACATAGGTGCAACGGTAAAACTTAAGAATACAAAGGCTAACCAGACACTTACCGTGTCCGGTAAATCGTACGTTTTTGAACCAATTGTTTATCCCGAGCCAAAATACCGGACGGCTATCAAGGCCAAAAGTGAGTCAGATGATGAAAAGCTTGGCGAGGCACTTTCCAGGATGCATGATGAAGATCCTACCATCGTTATCGAATATTCAAAGGAACTCAAGCAGATAATTGTACACGGTCAGGGAGAATATCACCTCAATATCCTGAAATGGCATCTGGACAATATATATAATATAGAAACCGATTTTATCACTCCGAAAATTCCCTATCGTGAAACAATTACCAAAATAGCCCAGGCAACCTATCGCCATAAGAAGCAATCGGGTGGTGCAGGTCAATTCGGAGAGGTACACATGGTAATCGAACCATATACGGAAGGCATGGCTGATCCGGTTAAATACAAGATAAACGGAAAAGAGATAAACGTATCGGTCCGCGGCAAGGAGGAACATAAACTATCCTGGGGCGGCATGCTGGTTTATTTCAATTGCATTGTTGGCGGATCCATAGACGGACGTTTCATGCCCGCCATCCTGAAGGGGATTATGGAAAAAATGGAAGAGGGACCACTTACAGGATCTTATGCCCGCGACATAAGGGTTGCAGTATACGACGGAAAGATGCACCCTGTTGATTCCAACGAGATCTCCTTTAAGCTGGCCGGCAGGAATGCCTTCAGGGAAGCTTTCAAAAATGCCAGTCCCCGCATACTGGAGCCAATTTATGATGTTGAGGTGCTTGTGCCCTCAGAGAGGATGGGTGATGTGATGAGTGACCTTCAGGGCCGTCGCGCCATGATTGAGGGAATGACCAGTGAAAAGGGATTTGAGAAGATAAAAGCCAAAGTACCCCTGGCCGAAATGGCTAAATATTCGACTGCACTCAGCTCCCTGACCAACGGAAGGGCTACCTATACAATGAAAATTGGTAAATATGAGGCGGTACCCGGCGACCTCCAGGATAAACTGCTGAAGGCCTACGAAGCTGAGCAGGAAGAAGAGTAGACTTCGAATTTAATTGCAGTGGCACGATCCTGACCAACTCTGATCGTTGCCACTGCACTTTTTATTCTTTCTGATCTGACGGTTGTAAGGAACCAGTCCGGCACATCAAGCCGGCATATGTATTATAAATGATACCGGAAATCATTAATTAAAAAGTGGCCAATGCTATATTGTGCCGGATATCATTTCAGGATATTTGGACCTCTCCGGCATCCCTGTCAATCTGAAGTCTTGCTTTCGGAAGACACTGCGGGTACTCCTTTTGCAGGAAGGCAAGCATTTTTTCTCTTAACTGAACCCGCAGATCCCATGCAGTAGGCGAATCGGGAGCACTTACAAGCAATCGTATCTCTATGCTTCTTTCTGTGGCATCGGTTACCTGCACCACTTTCACCTTGCCGTCCC
>SKND01000085.1 GCA_007120695.1 Bacteroidales bacterium
AATAAAAATTACCGAAATGTTAAAGAGATTACTTATGCTTGGTGTGCTGGCAATTGCCAGCGCTTTTATTTTTTGTGCCAATGCATCATCAGTTGACGGCAAATGGAAAACCACGCTACAGACCCCCGAGGGCAATCTTGAGGTGACCTATACATTCAAGGTTGAAGGTGAGAAACTTACCGGGCAGGCATCAACCTACATGGGCGATGCTCCTATTTATAACGGGAAGGCCGGTGAAAATGAATATTCATTTGAAATTAACACAGGGACGTATATGATTTATAATAAATTTAAGCTGGAAGACGGGGTTATCAAGCTGAATATGGATGTACAAGGGTATCTTATGGATGCAGTCCTCAAACGGGTTGAGGAAGAATAAATATATTTGTGCAGGGACGCTTACAGAACTTGAGTCTTATTTGACTGAGACGGAATTATTAGCGATTTCCCATGCCCTTTCAACATCTGCCCTGCATGTGGTCCGCTGGCCTACTGACAACCTGATAGTATAACGTCCTGAAAGTACGGTATGGGTGAGGTAAACCTCACCCGTTTCATTAATCCGGGCCAGTAATTCCCGGTTGATCCTGTCAAGCTCTGTATGCGGCGTAACGCCGTCATTCCATCTGAAGCAGACAAGATTTGTGCTGACAGGGGCCATCAATTCAAACATGTTGCTTTCAGACACTTTCCCCGCAAACCATTCTGCAAGTGCAATATGATTCCGGATTATCTCCTTTATCCCTTCGACGCCATATTGCCTGATCACGAACCATAGTTTTAAGGCCCTGAACCGGCGTCCCAGCTGGATGCCCCAGTCCCTGTAATTATTTACTTGTTGGTCATGGCTGGTTTTAAGGTATTCAGGGTTAACAGACATGGTTCTTATAAGCTGTTCGGGATTGCGAACAAAGTATGCCGAGCAATCGAAGTTTGTCATCATCCACTTGTGCGGGTTGAATACAAATGAATCGATAAACTCTGCCCCTTTCAAAAGGTCTCTTTTCTCTTCAAGGATTAATGCAGTGCCTGCCATTGCTGCATCAACATGAAGCCAGATTCCGTATTTCCTGCATATCCTGCCGATGTCATGAACAGGGTCTATCGCGGTTGAGGAGGTAGTTCCGATGGTTGCAACCACACAAACAGGCTTCAGCCCGTTTTCAATGTCTGTTTTTATTGCATTTTCCAGGTTTTCGGGCTTCATTGCATAATTCTCATCAGTAGAGATATAACAGAGGTTTTCTCTTCCGTAACCTGCTATCTTTACCGCTTTTTCAATGCTTGAATGCACCTCCTTTGAGGCATATACACGGAGTCTCCGGCCTCCTTCCTTCCCGGTCCCCGGGTTAGACTCATTGCCATCACTAACTTCCGGTCCACCCCATAACCCCTTTTCATTACATGAAAAACCTGTGGCAACTTCCCTTGCAGTCAGCAGTGCCGTGAGTGTGGCAGTTGATGCCGTATCCTGGATAACCCCCTTCATCTCTTCCGGCAGTCCTGTCATCTCCCTCAGCCAGTCCATCACCACCTCTTCAAGCTCCGTCGCGGCCGGTGAAGTTTCCCACGACATGCACTGGGCACCAATACCTGCGGTCAGCATTTCGGCAATAACAGACGCAGGGCTGTTGTTGGCCGGGAAATAGGCAAACCAACCGGGATGCTGCCAGTGGGTGATACCAGGAATGATGATTTCATGGAAATCTTTCATTATATCTGACATTTCTTCGCCTCTGGCAGGAGGTGCCGGGTTGAGCCGCGATTTGATCTCACCCGGCTTTACTTTGGAACGGACAGGGTACTGCCTGACATCTTCTAAATAATCAGCCAGCCAGTCCACTACCTGATACCCATATTTTTTAAAATCTTCTTTGTCCATGATTAACCAGTTATAACATTATTCAACCCGGCTAAAATAGGAAACAATTTCAACTACGCAAATTCACATTGAAACTAGAATCTAAATAGGTTATTGTTTATCTTGCGGTGGAATATTTTTTCAGGTGCTGCATAGGCTGCAAATCAACGCTTGAGTTGCCTGATTATGAATTTATAATGAATTATAATGATGACACGACTATTATTAATTTTTATGCTTGTTGCAATTTTCTCCTGCAAGGAGCGCCCTGCTGAGATGGCGGGTAATGACGTATATGATTATGGCTTAGCTGAAAAGGATTTTGCAGGGGAGCTGGTTGCCACCGGGGAGGATTCACTGGTTTTTGATGCTGTCATGAGGCAATTGTCTGATCGAACCGCTGCCGGTGATATTACCGGAGAGATTATAAGGAGAGCGGGTGAAGCATTTCTTCAGACGCCCTATGTGGCATCCACCCTGGAAGTTGAAGGTGATGAGCGGTTGGTTGTTAACCTGGCAGGTGTTGACTGCACCACACTTGTTGAGTATGTGGTTGCCATAGCGCTCACTTATTCTGAGGGAGGGGCCCGATTCGGATCGTTTGCAGCAAAACTGGCAGACCTGCGTTACCGGGATGGCCGGATAGACGGGTATACCTCACGACTGCATTATTTTACAGACTGGCTGAAGGATAATGAAAGGAACGGGTTCCTTCAGGTTATAAGTGACAGCATTGGTGATAAGGTACTTGATACTGATGTTGGTTTCATGACGGCTAATCCGGGTTCATACAGGCAGCTTGCTGATAACCCTGAATTTATTGAGGAGATGGCACTGCTTGAAAATGCTATATCGTGGTATAATATGCGTTACCTATCCAAAGAGGTTATCGATCAGAAGGCTGATCTCATTGAAGATGGTGATATACTGGCATTTGTTTCAACTGTCGGGGGACTGGATGTCTCGCATACCGGCTTTGCTGTCCGCCTTAACGGGCGCCTGCACCTTCTGCATGCTTCAGCACGGACAATGGAGGTGGAGATAACGGAGGTACCTCTTTCGGATTATATCATGAATAACCGTAACGTGCCTGGAATCCTGGTTGCAAGGGTCAGGTAATTTAATGTGAATACTAACAATCCAATAAATATTTACTGATTATGATCTTACCTGAAAAAGAGACAGGGGTAGTTGCCTATGGAGTTAAGACAGGAATAATAACGGCTGATGACAACATAATTGAAGTCATTAAAAGAACAATGGCCCGAAATCCTGAATTAATAAGGGATGCTGATATCCTCTGCGTTACCGAATCGGTTGTTGCCATAACACAACATAATGTTGTGAAGCTGGAGGATGTTTCTCTTGAGATAGGGAAAAAACTGAATCTTGCAGAAAACTCCACAGTTGCTGTCATCCACCCGATCCTTTCAAGGAACCGTTTTTCGATGATGTTAAAGGCCATAGCCAAAACGGTACCACAGGGCAAGGTGATCATCCAGCTCAGGTTTCCCGACGATGAGCAGGGCAATCCCATAATTGCCAAAGAGTCGCTTAAAAAGATGGGCAAGTGTTTCGATGATATTATTACTTTGGATGAAATAGGTGATAAGAGGTTGCTTCACCCTGAAACGGGAATGGACTATATTGGTTACTATGAGGAGATAGTAAGGGAAACCGGCAGCGATGCTGAGATTTTCCTGTCCAATACCTTCGCGCATGTTACCGGCCTTAAACCTGATGGAATTATTGTAAGCAATGTTCATGAAAGGAATGACGTGCTTGAGGAGATCAGGGAAACAGGTTATGACAATGTTATAACCCTGCAGGATATTTATTCTGATCCCCGTAAGGGAGTGTATTCGGAATACGGGCTTCTGGGTTCAAATTTACTGGATCCCGTCGGTGAACTACTGAAATTAATGCCCAGGAAATCAGATGAGGTCTGCGAATGGATAAAAAATATGATCAAAGATGAATTTGATAAAGATATAGAGGTGATTATCTATGGAGATGGAGCATACAAGGATCCTGAATCTGGAATATTTGAACTTGCCGATCCCGTATCATGCTTTGGATGTACTCAGGGTATAAAAAACAGGAACCGGATTGGGGTCAAGACCAAATATCTTATGCAGAAACTCCATAATGAAGGCAGGTCCAGAGACGAGATAGAAAGAATAATTGAAGAGGAGGGAAGGAGATTTGCCGAAAAGCAGGATAAACAGGGGTTCAATGCACAGGGAACAACGCCGCGGAAGATTGAGAACCTGGTCTCTTCTCTTGCAGACCTTGTTTCGGGAAGCGGCGATACCAACACGCCGGTTGTTGTAGTCAGGGGGTTTGTGTAATTTCATTAATTCCCTTTCGGGGAAGAAATCGCATATAGCAGATAAAAAACTTCATTAGCTGTCCCTCCCGGTCCGGGGTTGCAGATTACGTATAAAATTTTATTAGTACCCTTGAATTAAACCGGTTAATGTTCATCTTTCCCTGCAGCCGGGAAGCTTTTAGACGCATCCTTAATGTTTATACCGTGCAGAAGAGCTCAGATAAATAGTTATTCCTAAAGGGATGATGTTAATCCGGTTGTAACATCCTTTTAAAAGAATAACCTCAATGAGGCCAATACAGTCATTATAATTATCAGCCACCGGAACGGTTTTTCCGGAATGATGCGGATCAGCCGGATGCCCAGAAAACCACCGAGTAGTATTGCCGGCAACATCATCAGGTTTATGGAGAAGGTCCGGAGGGTAACGGTCTCCCAGATAAAAATGTGAAACGGGATTTTGAAGAGGTTGATCACCAGAAAAAACCAGGCTCCCGTACCGATAAGCACATTTTTTGGCAGCTGCATTGCAAGCAGGTAGAGGCTCATAATGGGTCCTGCCGCATTTCCTATCATGGTGCTAAATCCTCCAGTTATGCCGAAAAAACTACCGGTCCACCAGTTGCCGGGCAATGGTTTTGTATTTTTCACCCTCTCCCTCCAGATCATTACCGGTATACCTCCAAGAATGAAAACCGCCATGATGATCTTGAAAGTGCTGTCGTTGATAACCGCTCCAACCCAGATTGCAATAATCACACCCAGGGCAGCAAAGGGAAAGAGCTTCCAGAGGTGGGGCCAGCTTGCATGACGGTTGTAGTAGATTACTGCAAATATGTCGGCCATTGATAACATGGGGAGCAGTAACCCGGCTGAGACCTTACCCCCGAAAATGCCGGCAAGCAATGGGGCTGCAAGCATGCCGAGTCCGTATACTCCTGTTTTTGACATCCCGACAAAAAGTGCCACCATTACCAGCAGAACCCAATGGGTATTTGTAAGTGTTCCTGAAAACTCTGGCGGCATCTTCTTCTGATTTAAATGACGGATGCAAAACTACATAAGATTTAATAAAAATTAGGAGAAATCCTCATCAACTTAAGTTTGCAAAAGGTCATGTACATACCATGAGGATTTGACTTTGTCGATCTCACATACACTATTAGTCACTTTTATCAAAATAAATCAGATGTGACATTGACTTTCAGTCGATTTCACATGCAATATGATATAACTTTTAGCCAAAATGGTCAGTTGTGAAATTCATACATTTGAAATGCTGAAGCTGATTTATGCGTCAAATACAATTAATATATTATCAGTCACATAGACATGCTTTGTACGTATAAAAATTTTGATATAAGTTTCCCTAAGGCAGACCTGAAGAACCCGCCGGTTTGTTATTTTTGCGTTATCTTTGTCAATCAAAATACTGAATCTTTCATTGATATGCCGTGGTCTCTAAAAATGACATCCTTTGCAGCGCTGATTCTTTTGATCCTGCTGGTTTATTTCGGCATCCGGTATTTTGAAAGTGTAAAGGCGCTTGGCCTCAAACCTTTATGGGCTTACAGATTCCTTTTATTCATTCCTGCGGTGCTTTTTCTGGCCTATCCCCTGGCCGGACAAATGCAGCATTTGCTTACCGGGTCATTCAGTCGCACAGGTTTTCCCGATTTTATGATTTATCTTTTCTGGTACGGCCTGGTTTGTATGGGTGTCATGCTTAACTTGCTTTTGCTTCATGATATCCTTCTTACGTTTATGGTCAGGGCAACGAAAACCGATCATCAAAAGCGGAAAATATGGTTTGCCCGGGTATTTCTAATAATAGCCGGAGTGACGGTTGGGTATACAGCAGTTAAGATGACCCTGGATACCCACAGGATAGTTACAGATGAAATTACATATACCCTGCCTGAAGGGACAGGCCTTCACGAGCCGCTTACCATAGTACATATAACCGATCTGCATGCAGATGAATATACGGGTGCCAGGAAGATGGAACGGTATATCCGTAAAGTAAATGATGCCAATCCTGATCTGGTAATTTTCACAGGAGATCTTATCTCTTCCGGGAGGGACCATATCGAGGCAGGTGCTGATGCAATGGCCGGTATTGAGGCTACTTACGGAACATGGTTTGTAATGGGCGACCATGACTACTGGGTAAGCACAGAAGAGATTGCAGAGGCACTGGAATCAAGGGGGATTAATGTGCTTCAGAATGAGAATGCCGTTATCAGGCATAACAATATGGTTTTAAGAATTACTGGTGTGACGGAACTGTACAGTTACCAGGTTGATGATTTAGTACTTGACAGCCTGTTAAATGATAGCGCGGGGGAGGACCTGCACCTGCTTGCCAGTCACCAGTCCACTGACCGGCTCATAGAAAGAGCGGTCGGGGCAGGTGTCCACCAGCTTCTCTCCGGACATACGCATGGCGGACAAATTCGGGTGCGGCTGTTTACATATCCTGTAACTGCAGCCAGGGCAGAAACAGAATATGTAAAGGGAACCTGGCACATGGGTAATATGCTCCTTAATGTAAACAGCGGACTGGGTTTTACTCTTACCCCGGTACGATATAATGCACCTGCACAGGTTTCGGTTATCAGGGTCAGATAACAACCACCTGCGCGCATCTTCCGGAACCTGAGCAGATGTCACGCCACGGTGC
>SKND01000355.1 GCA_007120695.1 Bacteroidales bacterium
ACCAAACCAAACCAAACCAAACCAAACTAAACCGCATATTATGAAAAAGCCCATCCTACTTATGATCATGGCCATCACCTTCTCAGGCGCTTATGCGCAATGGAGCATTGACCTGGAGAGTGGCATTCCTTTCGAAGGATATAATGATGTCAGAATTCCCAATGAGTGGGGCACTAAATTCAGTTTTACCGATGATTTTGAGCTTCAGGGTCCGGTCATTCCCATCAGGCTGAGGCTGGGCTATACCTTTGCTGAGAAGAACCACCTCTTCGTGCTGTATGCTCCCCTGGGTTTGAACTATGAAGGTGCTGCCCCTTTCGATATCAGCTTCCAGCAGTCCCTCTTCACTCAAAATCAGATGATTGATGGCTTCTACAAGTTCAACAGCTACAGGCTAGGTTACAGGCGGGATGTGCTGAAGTCAGAGAGGTGGACCATCGGCGTGGGTTTCACCGCCAAGATAAGGGATGCCAGGGTTCAACTAAGCAGCGGCAACCTCAGCGACAAGAAGGACGATCTGGGTTTTGTCCCGCTGCTGCATGTTTTTGCATCCCGGGAGTTTGACCGGTGGATGCTCTTCGTTGATGGCGACGGACTGGCAGGGGGCCCCGGACGGGCTTTTGATTTTTTCCTCGGCGGCAGAATAAATATTACCGATAACCTTTCGGGGAAGGCGGGGTACAGGATACTGGAGGGAGGTGCAGACGTCACCGACGTTTACAATTTCACACTGATCCATTTTGCAATAATAGGACTGGTATGGGATGTTTTTTAGTTTTTCCGGCTTTGTTTATCGCCCACGAAATTAGATTCACATAACGCAAAGTAACCGGCATCATTCAGCAAACAAAGAGTTAAACATCCAGTAATTTTACCAAAAACCTACTGAAAAGTAAACCTCACTGGCATTCGGGCCGGGGGTTTCCGTAAAGAAGTTTATATGATTGGATATGACTGACAACCGGCCTTGAAAAGTCCGGGGTTTCTGCTTCACTGTATTTTCCTGCAGACAGGCCTTTCAGCTGCTCCAGCCGGAATAACCGTATATGAACAGGACAGGATCCGATTTTACTGAGACCTGAACTTTTCAGCTCCCGTTTGATGATTTCCTCATCTGCATTGCCGGTGTTTTCAATTATAACGAAGATATCAATACTGCCTGCCGCAGTCTCCACATCACAAAACCAGTTGCCCGAGCCAAAAACAGATACAGGCGGCAGGGTCAGCAGGCAAAGAATTTTCTCAATGATTTCGTTTACCGTCTCAAAATTGTCTTTGTAATTGCAGCAATTCAGTATCTCCTCCAACCCGGGAAACAACTCTATAACAGGGGCTTTAATAAAACCCCTGCTAAACGCATCCACATCTTTAACCTGGTTGTTGTAAATTACCGTATCCAGATCAATGGTTCTCGGGCCGGATTTATTTTCGGTTCGCACCCTCCCCAGTTTATCTTCAATTTTTTTCAGCTTATCGTTTAGCTCTTTATATTCATAAGCTGTCTCAATATGGAAAACACCGTTGAGAAAATCATCCTGCTTCTCATACAGCAGCGGTTTTGTATAAATGAATCCTGATTTTCTGATGGATCTTCCAAGCAGAGAAACTTCCTTTTCTGCCCTGGCCACATTTTCTTCCGGACTGATATTTGAACCAACTCCTATTACCGCATTATTTATCCTCATCCTCATCTGACTTAACGGCAATAACATTATCACAAAATCTCAGGGCATTGGGCTTTTCAACAGTTACTGAAACGTTTTGCAATTCCTTATTTTCCTTAACGATTTTGTATATGTGGTTGACAAGACTTTCCAGCAGATTAAATTTTGAAGCTTCTACTTCGCTTATAACTCTTTTTGTCAGCGTCTTGTAGTTAAATACATCTTCAACCCGGTCGGTCATTTCTGCCTTTTGTGCATTGTACCTGAACCTTATTGAAATAACCACATCCTGCAGAACATCACGTTCCCAGTTATTTGCTCCAATAACAGTTCTCAAACGCAGGTCTTTTATGTGAATTCCTGTCATAGTCTTAAAATTAAAGATTTTCACCACCGTCATTAAAAATGATCTGGCCTGTCACAAAATTATCCCTGATAAAAAAATCTACCGAATTGATAATATTATCCGGATATCCTCTCTTCTTTAACGGAATACTTTCTGCCATCCTCTCAATATACTCATCATCCTTGCCTTCCGGCGGCAGTATAATACCGGGAGCAATCCCGTTAACGCGGATTTTAGGAGCCAGCTCCATTGCCACCTGCCTTGTAAATACCGCCAGGAATTTTTTCGATAAAAGATAGTCAAAGTGCCTGGTGGTAGCCCTGCTTATCTTTGTATCAAGAATATTTAAGATCAAAGCCCCTTCCGGAGCTATCTCTGCAAATTGCTTGGTCAGGATATAAGGTGCCCTGAAATTAACATCAAAAAAAGCGGTAAGGCCTGCCGTACCTTTGTCCGCGAAACTGTTTTCATAGAATATCGATGCATTGTTCACAAGGCAGCTGATCTGAAAAACCGAGCTTACATCTGAAATAAGCTTTTGCGTTTCTTTCTCATTGCTGAAATCTGCCTTGAATATTTCGCATTCCACATCATATTCCGACAATATATCCTGCCTTGTCAACCGGGCTTTTTCAAGAGACCTGCTGTAGTGAACTGCAACATTATACCCGATTGAAGCGAAATACATGCCGATATTCTTTCCAAGCCTGTCCGAACCACCTGTTACCAGCACACTTTTGTTCCTTGCCATATAATTGTTCGTTAGTGTGGTTAAAATACCCTCCTGTTGTTAATATAACCTCCTGTTGTTAATATACCCAACCAAGTTATGAAATTCTGATAATACTTACAAAAATTCATAAAATTATCCATTGAAAGTATTTTGAACATCAGTGGTATAAATACATATAAACGATAACCTTTCGGGGAAGACGGGGTAAAGGATACTGGTTAACATGCCATTCAAATCCAGCTGTTCGGAGATTGACCCACTCATTTGCACCCGAAGTACCTGGAATCTCAGCACCATCGTTTTAAGTTGCCGTTCTCAGTTTCTTGGCTTCCACCTGGATGTTGCACTGGCACAAATGCGGTCTGTATCCTTTATTTTTACCGTGTGGGAAAATGAATTGTCTGTGCTGTTCTTCTGAGAAAGCATAACAACCTCATCGCCATACTGAATTTCCGATATAAAGCGCCCGTCAATAAAGTGCAGAAAGTTGTTCTCAATAAACTCATCTGGAATTGAGTCGAGGCTTCTCCGAATTTATTCATTTCGAAATGCCTCAGCTCATAATTTACCCCGAAACTGTTGTCTTTCATGTCCTTACCTTCAATAAAACCATCGCTTAAATATAGTTATCTGTCAAATATAAATATACATTAAATTTTGCATCTAAATAAAATTGCAAAACGCACTGACCACATCATGCAAAATCGACCTTTAGGTCAATTTTTTCATCCAAAATTACTCACAGTCGAATGAAAAAGTTATAAAACTAACTGACAAGAGCATGCAAAACCGACTATATGTCAATTTCTTATCGAATCAATATTACTACAATGTGATGAAATTATTATGAGAATTAGACGAAATCAATTTTACACCTAACTGATAATGCTAAAAGATTCTATAATGGCATGTAAAACGTAAAGCAAAACACATAAACAGATAATCTAATTCGTATATTGCAAAAAATTTATCCGGATACCCGATGTCAAAAAAGCTACTGCTTTTCATAGTCCTTATTTTAACCATGATACCAGTCAGTCATACCTATATTCCCGATCCTGGCAATATCAATCCTTCGTATCCAGTCAATCATCATCAAATTGACAATTACCTTGGCGAATTTTACAGTGCCTTAAAAAGTGAAGTACCCAAACCCGAATATGAGGTATTTAAAAAGGCACTGACCGGCTTTTTTAATCTTAAGGCAGATAACCGCATAAAAAAGAATCTGCTCACAATCATAGATTTCTCTCTTTCTTCTAACCTGGAACGGATGTGGATAGTCGATATAAACAGGATGAAAGTGATACATTATGGCCTGGTGGCACACGGTCGGAACAGCGGAGAGGAATTTGCCAGGCATTTCTCAAACATCTCATCATCCTGGCAAAGCAGCCTTGGATTCTATCTGACAGACGGCATTTATTGGGGGAAGCATGGCATGTCCTTATACCTTGACGGGCTGGAACCCGGGGTAAATGATAAGGCCAGGGCACGTACAATTGTCATGCACAGCGCCGACTACGTAAGCAAAGAATTTATCCGCAATTTCGGACGCCTTGGAAGAAGTTTCGGCTGCCCCTCCATACCTTTGGATAACCATAAAGAGATAATAACTATGTTATCCGGCAGATCCTGTCTGTATATCCACTATCCGGACGAAGAGTACCATGCCGGCTCAAGGATGCTGACCAGGGAAACCGCAATGTCGGGACTAATTCGTTATTTAAACAATAATCCCGGGATGTCAGAAAGATTACCGGGATTATCCGGGCAAATATTTATTACTGACTTGCATAAGGGGGTGGTGTCTGCTCCAGGGCAATAATCAGTAACTTGTCGCGGTCATAAATATCCCTCCTGAAATATACCACACCATCGTCATCAGCCCATGCAGTAAGATAAAGCATATGAACAGGAACCGGTTCGGTCAGGTTGACGGTTCTCATACGTCCCAGATCAATCTGGGATTTTATTTGCGCCGGTGTCCAAACCGGATTATCCCGCAGAAGGTATTCGGCAAATTCGACTGGTTTGTTTATCCTTATACATCCGGAGCTGAAGGTACGATCTGTTTGTGAAAACAGGTTCCGAGCCGGTGTGTCGTGTATATAAACATTATATTGATTCGGGAACATAAACTTCACTCTCCCAAGGGCATTGTCAGGTCCGGGCTCCTGGCGGATCCTGTAAGGAAAATTGCCCAACGATACACTCTGCCAGTCTATCGAAGCAGGATTAACTTCCGTTCCGTCCCTCCTTAATACCTTCATTCCTCTGCCGGCGAGATAACCGGGATTTTTTATTACCGCGGGAACAATATCGTTAATCAGGATTGTATTGGGAACAGTCCAATCCGGGTTAAAAACCAGAAATGTAATAAGTGAACTGAACACGGGAGTCTTTCTGTATGGGCGCCCGACTATCGCCTCTGTCTGAAAAACTATCCTGTCTTTTTCAATTGCCTGGAGTTCGAAATTTGCAATATTAACCATTACATAACGCTCCCCGAGATCGTCACTTAACCATCGCCAGCGTTCAAGATTAGCTCCTATGGATGCCACCCTCTCCTCCACTGATATGTTCAATGCCTCGATGGTGCCCCTTCCGGCAACTCCGTCGGCAGTCAGCCCGTTCCTTCTCTGGAACAACATCACCTGCTCATGGAGCGACTCATCAAACAACTCCGGGTCTTCCGGGTCAAATTCAATATGCCCCTGGGTAATGGAGAGTCTGTTTCTCAAGATTGCCACATCAGGATGCCTCATTCCCTCGCCGAGCTTTGGCAAAAGAGTAGTAAACCTATCCCATCCCCCTTCATCTTTTATCCTCTTGTATTTGGCCAGACCACTTTTCAGGTTTATGTACTCCCTGTGCCGGGGTGTTAGCATCTGAAGGTTTTCAATTATCCGCTTACTCTGCAATGTACTATCTATAAACTCCTCCCAGTTTATATTAACTCCTTTCCCTGCTGCCCTCCATTGTGGATCAATCGTTTCCGAATCAGTTTTGCCACCGGCCTTATGAGCTGATAACATCAGAAAAGCATCTGTAAGCAGAAGTTCCATTTTTGCAATATCTCCTGCCTGAACATTGTCTGACTCAATTATCAGGTTGACCAGATTCTCTATTGCATAAAGATGATAATCTTCGGGTCTCAGACCTTCCATGTGTGAGTTACGAATGGCAAACAAAAGCCGATTCATGTTTTCCATACTTCCCCATCTTGCAGAAATAAGACCCTCTCCCTTTTCATAAAGCCGGGTTATGATATCAGTGTTATATATATGGCTTCCCTCAACCACAGGCTTTTCTTCCTGTAACATTTCCAGGTGGACCCTTATCTCCTCCGATAATTTTTTCTTTGCAGGACCGGGACCACATCCGGTAAATATTGTGCTTACTAAAGCAATTAAAAAGCATGAGATTATATTCCTGATCATGATACTCTATATTTATTTCAAATTTAATTGTAAAAATTATCACCAAATCCGGGATTCAGGAAAAAATTAATTATATCTTAAAAAACCACCACTTTTATTTTCATTAAAAAACCCACGTTCTATATTTGTGCCATATGGCAGAAATCAGGAGTTTCAGGCCCTAAATATACAATAAATAACCTACTGTTTTTCGACTATCCCCGAGACAAGCATGCGAGGTATTCTGCCAAAAAATTCACACTTAGTGTGGCCGTTAATTCAAATAATTCTTTATTTGACCCCGAAGCAGAATCTCCAGTAATTATTTTGATTAAATTTTTACCGAATAATTTTCGTTCCTCCAAAATACCTGCTAATCCAATATTTCATTAACTTTATAGGCTCAAATCAAACACAAAATCAAACGTAGCATACCGGGGTGCCATGTCAGAAAAGAGTTTTCGGTATTCAGAGCCGTCCATCAACTTTATTACCCGGGGATTGCGAAAAGTGAGCAGTTTACATGCCCTTGCCGTAATGCCATGTATGGTTATTACCCTGGCATTATGCTATCTGCCGGTCACGGAGGCATCTGAATGCTTTCGTGATTCGGAAACATTTTCCACTCCGCTTGCTGAGGCACCTGAACAATTGCATAACCCGAAATCATTTTCCACTCCGCTTGCTGAGGCACCTGAACAATTGCAT